>CARAIG010000086.1 GCA_948938605.1 uncultured Eubacteriales bacterium | reverse complement strand
CTGATCGTGTGACTGGAGTTCAGACGTGTGCTCTTCCGATCTCATTTTGCCTGAACATTGTAGATGCATTGAATTTGGAAAAAGGCAGACATATTGCAATATTTTCATCTACTAAAATTGGTCTTATCCTTGCGCAACTTGTTGCATACTACCAAGCTGTACCCGTATTTATAAGCAATGTAGAGGAACTGCTGGATATAGCGCGCGATATGGGCATATTCTACTGCTTCAACCCCGAAAGCACAAATATCGAACACGAAATTTTAATGATTACCGGCGGACGTATGTGCAGCGAATTGGTTTATTTTAGCGATTCGGATTTTAAAATGGAGGAAGTTTACAACTCCGCCGCCGTCAACGCCAACATTTGCCTTGCCGGCTATTCCAACAAGGACAGTCAACTGTCAGTCGCGCAAATATGCGAAAAACACCTTAAAATATTCGGCGTATACAACGGCGCAGGCAACTTTTCGTCCGCAATTAACTTACTTGTAACAAACACAATAAATGTCGAAGTATTTATAGGCGAAAAAATGAACTTTGCCACACTGGACAAAGAACTTGCCGACATAAATGCCGAAGACTTTGTGCTTAAATCAAAAATTATAAAAGCAAGTTAATTTAAATATAATTAAACTTGCTGCGCCGACGAATATGTGTAGTTTTATTTAATTAAAAATAAGCTTTTTTGTCGACAAACTTATTGCAAAAAATCATTTAGCATACAATTAAAAGGACTTGTGTTTTTTATGACAGCACAAGTCCTTTTTAACATTTTGACATCAATTTGCTTACTTAGTTGTTTGTAGATATATGGTGGCGAGTACATAACGCTATAATTTCGCAAATTGAAGCAACATCTTCTTTGCAATCATTATTTACCCATTCCAAAACAATTGCCATTACTCCCGTAAAATAAAATTTTGACATATAATTAATTATTGTTGTATCGGTAATTCCGTACTTTTCGATATTGACGGACATAAATTTGTTTATATGTTGCATATAGTCAATGTTCAGTTCGCCAAAGTTATTCATATATACTTTGTATATTGCTTTATTGGTTTTAACAAAATTCAAGTATGGAGCCAGATATTTAGACGTGTTGAACTCCGTTTGCTCCGCTGTGTAACTGCGCAATTCGTCCAATGTTATTTGCTTGTCATAACCGTTAATAAATTCACAAACAAGTCTGTCGCTGATTTCTTTTAATAAATCGAACACATTATCGTAATGCAAGTAAAACGTAGTACGGTTAACGCCTGCTAAATTGCATATTTCCGAAACGGTAATATCTCTAAAATTTTTGCGCTCGATTAATGCAGTAAATGCGTTTTGCATTTTTCTAGCAGTATTGCAATACTTGATTTCAAATTTATTCATAATTACCTTATTACGCATATTAATCAAATCGACAATTTTTGCGTTTTTGTTGTTCAATTTTTTATCAGATTATATTATACTTGACTTAATTAGTCAACAAGCGTAGCGCAATTACCAAACCACTCAGTTTGCTATGTTTACGACTAAAAAATAACAAATAAAAAGGAGTACAGTATATGGAAAAAATGATGAAGTGCGCTATTTATTACGGAGTAGGCGACATTCGCTTAGAAGAACGTCCCGTACCTCAAATAAGCGACAACGACGTGTTGATAAAGGTGCTTAGAGCGGGTATTTGCGGCTCGGATACGGGTGCATACTTATACGGCGGCGAAGCCGCAGGCATATTTAAAGGTCAACAATTCGGACATGAGCTTGTAGGAAAAATCGTAGCCAAAGGCAAAAACGTTACCGACAAAATTCATTTAGAAGATATCGTTTTCGTAGATCCTATGCAAGCGCACAAATCCGGAAGTTTCGAAGCGGATATGTTGGGAGCTTTTTCCGAATACGTTAAGGTTGAAAACGCAGAAATAAACCGCAATATTTACATACTTAACAAAAATATCGACCTTGACACGGCTGCATTAATCGAACCCGTAAGCGTAGGTACGCGCGGAGCGACGCGCCTTAACCCCGATTTAAACGACAATGTTGTAATTTTAGGAGCAGGCACAATCGGCTTATCGGCAGCGGCAGGATTGTTGGCAAGGGGCGCTAAAAACGTAATCGTAATAGACCAAGTTGATTGGAGACTTGCCAAAGCCGCACAACTGGGAGCAAAAACAATCAATACTTCCACCGAAGACCTACTTACAAAATTATTGGAATACTGCGGTGAGGTTCCGCAAGGAGCTCCGTTTAATCCCGCCGATTTAGATCCGTATTTATTACAACAAGTTGTAGAATTTGCACAAAATGCAAATATGTCGTTCGACGCTAAAAAACCTAATATCGATTTAGTAGTAGACTGTGCGGGAGCAGTACCTTTATTGCAACAAATGTTTAATTTGTCCAAGTGGGAAACAAAGTATGTTATTGTTGCCGTTTACCATAAAGATTTAGTATTGAATCCCAACATTTTTATAATGTACCAACCCACATTAACTTCGTCCAAAGGCTATGTCACAGACACTATTCTCGAAGTTATAGACCATATAACAAAGGAAAAGACACCCATCAAAACTATTGTAACCAAAAAATTTAAACATACAGATTTTATAGAAGCAATGAAAGCCGCTTGCGACGCTAAAAACAATATAAAAGTAATAATCGATTACGAAATGTAATATACTTTGTAATTGCCATTGCGTATTACTGCAACAATAAAGGGGATTGTGTTTATATGACACGATCCCCTTTTTTATTATTGAACTGATTACGTAGTATAATTAAACGAAACCGACGAAATAGAACAAAAAAAAATGTGCACCGCAAAGTCGTCGACTTTTAACGATACACATAATTTTGCATTATTATTTTACGACATCCACATACAATGCTGCCGAAAAACCCGCTATTGCGCCGTCGCCTACGGCAGTTGCGCATTGACGCACAAGCTTGGTACGGCAGTCGCCTGCGGCAAATATTCCGTCGCAGCTTGTTTTGCAGTCTTCGCCTGCAATTATATATCCCTTTTTATCCAAATCGACAACATTTGAAAAACGTTCATTATCGGGTTGCTGACCTATTGCTACAAATACGGCATCGCAATCAACATATGTAATTGCGCCGTATTCATCCTTATAAGCTACGCCCTTGACGTGATTGTCGTCCCCCAATACATCGGTTACGCAAACGTTCGTCGCCCATTCGATTTTTTCATTGTTTACGATTCTTTCGACAAGCTCATGATCGCAAAACAGTTTATCCAATAAAGTAAGCATATATACCTTACTGCACATTTCCGCCAAAAACAAAGCGTATTGAGCGGCAGAGTTACCGTCGCCTACAACACAAACCGCCTTATCCTTGTAAAACGCCCCGTCGCATACTGCGCAGTAACATATACCCTTTCCTTCGTACTTTTCGGCAGATTCCACAGGCAATTTTTTGTGCTGCACTCCTGTTGCCAATACTACCGATTTAGTAAAGTACGACGCATATTCGGTTGTAACGGTAAAACCGCTTTCGGCAGTATCCACAGTAGCGTTTCCCATATCGAATTCCACCCCGTGGGATATTGCCTGTTCAAACATATTATCTGCCAAACGCGCGCCGACAATTTCGTTGATGCTTGGAAAATTCTCTACCCTTGGTGCGGTTGCAATCTGTCCGCCAAAGGCATTTTTTTCCAATATCAACACGCTTTTGCCTGCACGTGCGGCATATAATGCGGATGTCAGCCCTGCGGGACCGCCCCCTATTACTATTACGTCGTACATACTTCCTCTTTTATTATTTAATGGTTTCGATATATTTGCGTACATTAGACGCGTTTTCGTATACAGCGTAACTGTCGCCGTCGGCAACGATTAACGTAGGCGTCAATTTAACGTCAAACGTTTTAGACAATTCGGCATTTGCCATAGCGTTTACTACTTCGAAATCAACGTGTTCCTTGTTAAGCATAAGTTCGGCCATTTTACAGTTGGGGCAGTTGTCCTGAACGAACAGCATAGGACGCACTACACACATTTCTGCTTTTTGTTCTTCAACTTCCTGCGTCATAAGACACTTTTTAAGTACGCTGCCCGAAGGTTTGTATTCCTTACGTTCGTTCCATTCCTGCATTTTACCGTCGTTCCAGTTTTGTACGGGACGGTAGTAACCGGTAATACGGCTGTAAACCTCAGTCTTTTGGTGACACTTAGGACATTCGTAAACTTCGCCTTTGATATACCCGTGGTCTTTGCAAACCGAATATGTCGGCGACATCGTATAATAAGGAAGTCTGTAATTTTCCGCAATGGTACGCACAAGTTTCATTGCCGACTTCCAGTTAGGCAAACGTTCGCCCAAAAATGCGTGGAATACCGTTCCGCTGGTATACAAAGTTTGAAGTTCGTCCTGGATATCCAACGCGTCGAATATGTCGCTTGTAAAGCTTACGGGCAAGTGCGAACTGTTGGTATAGTAAGGCGTTTCGCCCTTTTTGCTTGCAAAAATCATATCGGGATACAACTTTTGGTCGTGCTTAGCAAGACGGTATGCTGTACTTTCGGCAGGGGTTGCTTCCAAGTTGTACAAATCGCCGTATTGTTCTTGGTAGTCGGACAGTCTTTCGCGCATATGGTTCAATACGTCTTTTGTAAACTTTTGTGCGCGCGCATCCGTCATATCGCACGCCAACCAACTTGCGTTTAAGCACGCTTCGTTCATACCGACCAAACCAATGGTGGAAAAGTGATTGTCGAAACTGCCCAAATAACGTTTAGTGTAGGGATAAAGTCCCGCTTCCATAAGCTTGGTTATTGTTTTACGTTTAATTTTAAGCGAACGCGCCGAGATGTCCATCATTTTGTCCAAACGGGTATAGAACTCCTGTTCGTTTTTGGACAAATACGCAATACGGGGCATATTGATTGTAACAACGCCTACCGAACCGGTACTTTCGCCGCTTCCGAAGAATCCGCCGCTCTTTTTACGCAATTCGCGCAAGTCCAAACGCAGACGGCAACACATACTGCGTACGTCGCTGGGCTGCATATCGCTGTTGATGTAGTTGGAAAAATACGGGGTTCCGTATTTTGCCGTCATTTCGAAAAGCAATTTGTTGTTTTCCGTTTCGGACCAGTCAAAATCGCGAGTTATAGAATATGTAGGAATGGGGTATTGGAAACCGCGTCCGTTGTAGTCGCCTTCAATCATCGTTTCGATGAAAGCGCGGTTAACCATATCCATTTCCTTTTTACAATCCTTATAACAGAAGTCCGCTTCCTTACCGCCTATAATGCAGTGAAGATTTGCAAGGTCGTTAGGAACCGTCCAGTCCAACGTAATGTTGGAAAACGGCGCTTGAGTACCCCAACGGGAAGGAGTGTTGACTCCGTAAATAAAGGATTCGATGCACTTTTTAACTTGGTCGTAACTCATATTGTCCGCTTTGACAAAGGGGGCAAGGTAAGTATCGAAGGAACTGAACGCTTGCGCGCCTGCCCATTCGTTTTGCATAATACCAAGGAAGTTAACCATTTGGTTGCAAAGGGTTGCAAGGTGTTTAGCGGGAGCCGACGTAATTTTGCCGGGAACACCGCCCAAGCCTTCTTCGATTAATTGCTTCAACGACCAGCCTGCACAGTAGCCCGTAAGCATACTAAGGTCATGCAAGTGGATTGCCGCCGTCCTGTGCGCTTCGGCAATTTCCTCGTCGTAAATTTCGCTAAGCCAGTAGTTAGCGGTAATGGCGCCGCTGTTGGATAAGATAAGTCCGCCTACCGAATACGTAACCGTACTGTTTTCCTTTACGCGCCAGTCGGCAATTTTTAAGTAATTGTCGACAACCGATTTATAGTCCAAAATAGTTTCGCCGACGTTGCGGACGTTTTCGTGCTTTTTGCGGTACAAAATGTACGCTTTGGCAACTTCTACGTATCCTGCTTGAATGAGTACGGTTTCAACGCTGTCTTGAATGTCCTCGACAGAAACAATTCCATCACTGACCTTATCCATAAAGTCGCTTGTAACTTTTAACGCCAACAAATCGATTACGTCGTTATTATAAGGTTTGTTTTGCGCTTCGAACGCAGCTGTAATAGCCTTGGTGATTTTGGAAAGATTAAATTCGATGATTTGACCGTTTCTCTTCCGTACTTGATACATAGTGTGCCTCCATAAACATTATTAATTAGATACAACGAACCTAACGCCGCACAAGCATTGTAAGAGTACATTATACGCTTTTGACGCATTGTGCTAATTGTTCGATCCGCTGTTGTTGTGCCCCACTATTGTATAATAAACAGATACCCGTTGTCAAGGCTTAAAACACAATATATTGTGTTATTTTTTTATTTTTACCACAATATATAGTATGTCTAGCATAATGTTTGGTCTGACATACCAATAAAAAAAATATAGAAACAATGCGGGCATAATATATTATTTATAACGAACAATGTTCATCAAACAAAACCCGACAAAAGCACCGCAAATTTATTGTTGCAGCAATAATTACACACCACGCCTTTACTGAATTATAACAGCTGTAAAACCGCTAAAAACAAATGCTTTTACCATTAAAAAACAGCCGACCGCTATTTTGTATTTGCGAACGTCAGTTTTTACAAAGCAATACTGCGCAAAATAATAAAAAGTAAAAATACTTTCAAACAAAAAAAGAAAAGGACGAGTCGGCAAACTCGTCCTTTTCCGTTATGAAGAAGAGAGGGATACTTTTGACTATTATTTGTCAAAAGATTTGATGTACTTTTAAACACCTTGTGCAGTATACCATTATCTCAAAAAATGTCAATAGTAAAACGAAATTTTATCATACAAAATTTTTGCTAACGGTATATGCTAAATTTATATTATGTGCACATTCAATGTTACTACTTAGAAAAATACACATAAACGGAACTTGCCTTAACGTTTACTTGTCCAGAAGCTTGTTCTATTTCCTGCGAGCCTGCTTGCGTTCCGTTGCATACAAGCGACCAGTTACCTGCGGGCAACGTGTAAGCATAATCGGAAGTAGCATTGTTTACTACAACAATTACTTTACCGTCGGCTCCGCCGTCAAATGTAGCTACAAATCTTGTTTTATCGGCAACAGTGGTTATTGCAACACCGCTGTTAGCCATAAGTACTTTACTGCTACGACGCATTTCAATCAGTCCCTTATAATATAGCATCATATTATATTCGTTACTGCCTTCCTTTAACGACTCCCATTTGATATTATTGATAGCATCGCTGGATTTGTAACTGTTTTCGTCGTATTTATTAGCGGAAATCTTTTTAGAACGGAGCATTTCTTCGCCCGATTGCATAAAGGGAGTACCTTTACTTATCATAACGATTGTAGCACCTATACGATTCATATTTAGACGTTCGGAAACCGTATTTGTACTTGCAGAAATTGCAAGTTTATCCCACAATGTATGGTTATCGTGCGCAGAGATATAGTTTATTACCGCACCGTTATTTACATACCAGTATTCAGCGGGATCTTCACAACCAGAAACGCTACGCATTACATCGCTTTTGCCGACAATCGGATTTGCCATATAACCTTTTTGGGTTGCAGTAAACGTGCTACCGCGAAGTCCGTCGCGGATAACGTCGTTAAATACCGCTATCGCACCAGCCGAACCTGTTGATGCCGTTATTTGATTTATATTTCTTTGAGTAGCAAGAACCGTACCTTCCTTTGCTGCGGTTGTCAAAGTCCAACCTTCGCCGTAGATAATAGCGTTAGGGTTAATTGCGTGTACCGCTTTTTCGATTGCTTGCATCGTTTCAATATCGTGCAAACCCATTAAGTCGAAACGCAACCCGTCAAGATGATATTCCTTAGTCCAATAACTTACGCTGTCTACCATATATTTACGGAACATATAACGTTCGCTTGCCGTATCGTTGCCGCATCCCGAACCGTTGGAATTGCTTCCGTCGACATTGTAACGGTAATAGTAATTGGGAACAACTTTATTAAGGTTACTGTTAGAATCATACGTGTGATTATACACCATATCCATAATTACGCCCAAACCTTGGTTGTGAAGCGCTTGCACCATTTGTTTGTACTCTTTGACGCGTACTTCACCGTGATACGGATCGGTCGAATAACTACCTTCGGGAACATTGTAGTTTTGAGGATCGTATCCCCAGTTAAACTGCGGTTCGGTTGACGCTTCGTCTACCGATTTGTAATCGAATACAGGCAACAAGTGAATATGCGTTATTCCCAAGTTTTTGACATAATCTACGCCGACAGGAATACCGTGACTGTTAGTCAACCCCGTTTCGGTAAAAGCAAGATATTTGCCCTTGTATTGCGAAGACGCAATATTATTGCTGAAATCGCGAACGTGAGTTTCCCAAATAACCGCTTCGGTGTAAGTTTCTACGCTGCTTATATATTTGTCTGCGCCAAATCCGTCGGGATTGGTAGTTGCAAGATCGATTATCATACCGCGCTGTCCGTTTACTCCTGCGGATTTTGCATAAGGATCGACAGCTTCTTGATTACCTTCTGCCGTAGATACCGTATAAGTATAATATTTACCAATAACACCGTATTCCGCCGTATGTTTCCACACGCCCTTTTCGCCCAAGGTCATATCAACCGTTTGTGTTGCAATGCCGCCGTTGCCTTCATTAAATATATTCAACGTAACTTTGTCGGCAGTAGGCGCCCACAATTTAAATTCGACATTACCGTCTTTAATATTGGCACCAAGATCGTCACCGTCATAATGGTAACGTTCGGCAAAACTTTTGCTGTCAAATACTTCCAACGGTAGAGCCACTTGTTCGCCGTAACCCTCTATCGTAACATAATACTTTTGCGACAAGTCAATATCTGATTTAAGTTTTATTATACCTCTGTCAGTGGTTTTTTTGCGCGATGTAAAATCGGAAAATGCCACGTTTTTACCGTTGCAAGTTACTTTAATGTCGCTTTTACGCGACAATTTAGTTGCAGGTGCTACAATGTAACTGATCTCGTTTAAATCACTTATGGTGATTTTTTCTATTTTAGTCATTATTGAAATGGTTTTTCCTCCGTCCGAGCTTACAAATTGATACTGATTGGAACCGGTCAAATATATTACAGTAACGTCACCAGTCAATTTAACAAAACGGTCGGCATCATACACTTTGCTTGCGCTGCCCCATTCGGTGCCATGCGACGTGGCTCCTGCACGCACAATAAAACCTACTTCTTCGGTATCGGCGGGAACGTTAACGGCAGTCACGCCACCGTAAGAACACTCGTGAAGTTCATACGCACGTCCTGCGACATCACCGTACCACATCCAAATGTCGTTATCCGAATAATCGTGAGCTTTTTCACGCCAATATACTATTAGTTGTCGCTGTCCTTCGGGACGAGAAAGATTGAATTCTTCAAAAGTGCCTACATTTTCGCCGATATCCATATCGACTTCATAAATACTTGTGTCAAATTCGTCATCGTCTTCGGGATCGCATGCGATTAACACCGTTAAACATAATGACACGACAAGAAACAACGATAACATCAATAACAATAATTTCTTGGTTTTCATTTTAGACCTCTCAATATAAACTTTGCATTCAATAATTTAATTAAATGCTTATCCGTTCGCTTTACGCGCTAATATATTTTAACACTGTTGAAAGACATAGTCAATACACAATTTTATATATTATATATTAATTTAGAATATTATAAGATATTTATCCAGTATTGGATTTGTAATTTGACACATTAAAAGCATTAAAAGTAAATTGTTGAATGTCTTTTTGAAAAAGTTTGCGTATTTTGTTGACAAGCAACCGTTTATTTGATATGATTATTAGGCTTTTGACAGCGTCGAGGCGAATTTGCCTGCGAATGTCGGGAAAGCGATGTGGCGGCGTAGCTTAGATGGTTATAGCGGCCGGTTCATACCCGGCAGGTCGTTGGTTCGAATCCGACCGCCGCTACCAAAATACGGCTCCTTGGTCTAGCGGTCTAGGACATCGCCCTTTCACGGCGGTAACACGGGTTCGAGTCCCGTAGGAGTCACCAAATGGGGAGTTAGCTCAGTTGGAAGAGCATCTGCCTTACAAGCAGGGGGTCACAGGTTCGAGCCCTGTACTCCCCACCAATACCAATTCCGCCAAATATATTTTGGCGGAATATCTTATCAAAAGCAAGCGTACAGTTTAATAGTTATATCGCGGGGTAGCGCAGTTTGGTTGGCGAAATCGAGGCTCCTTAGCCGAGCGAAGCGAACGCCGAGCCCGATGCGAAATCAAAATTAAATAGTTATATCGCGGGGTAGAGCAGTCTGGTAGCTCATCGGGCTCATAACCCGAAGGTCGTATGGTTCGAATCCTGCCCCCGCAACCATTAAAAGTATCAAGTTTTTACTTGGTACTTTTCTTTTACAGTATTCTTAGCCCGCCGAGCCCGATGCGAAATCAAAATTAAATAGTTATATCGCGGGGTAGAGCAGTCTGGTAGCTCATCAAGGATCCTTAGTCGAGCGAAGCGAACGCCACGAGCAAAGCGAGTATAATCCGCTTATACCAATACATACTATGTCGCAAATGTGACGCGATTGACTGCGTAGCAATCGCTATTTCGTCGCGTTGCTCCTGCCCCACGCGCACTTCGCACGCTGTGAAAAGAGAACGCAACCATTAAAAGCACTAAGTAAAAAGCCTAGTGCTTTTAATTGTAAATTATGCAGTAAAGCAAATTTACAAAATAATGCTTTCTAGCCAAGCGCAAACGATATTTTTAAAACCGTAAAAAAGATGCTTTCCTTATTCGGAATTTTGCACAACCGAATAGTATTGACAGTTCAATAGCATTAATGCCGAAAAAGTTAAAAAACATAAAAACGCCGAACAAATGGGGTGTACCCCAAAATGAAAATCGGCGTTTTTTATATTAAAATATTCTTTTACACCACGTGCGCTTTGCGCAAGATTTTTACGGCACCGACAAAGCAACCGCGTATAAGGAAGTCGTACGGCACTACTACCAACTGCGCCGCGCCTAAAATCCAATAAATAATTTTGTTGGCAACCAAGGTATTAAAAAAATCCGGCATAAGCAGGAATACGCTCAAAACGGTCAAGCCCAACCCCGCTTCCAACAAAACGTAATACAGCACCCATTTTACAACGCGCGGTAAGCACAGTTTGCTTTCGACGTTTACCGCCACCGTTTGCTTGTCGTCACCGCCAAACGGGTCTTCCAAAATTTCCGTTTCACCTAACGACGCCGTAACCTTAAATGCTTCGCCGTACGCCTTGACAATACCGAAAGGCATACAAAAAGCAACAATCGGCGCAACGTACATAACGTTTGCCATTGTGCCGAAAAACATCCCCAATGCGCCCGAAGCAATGAGTATTAACACCGAATACCACCAATTGCGCGCATCAATAAGCGTAGGCAAGGCGCAAGCAACGGTAGCAATGACGGCGGCAACAAGCATAGCCCATTTAAAAAACGCCGACAACGCCAGACACCCCACGCATACGGCAGTGCATATTCCGCTAATTGCAATACGCTTAGATTTGCTCATACTAGCAACCGCTCATACAACTGGCGCAATTACAGCAAGCGTTGCACAACAGGCAGTCGGCACAGGCGCTGCCCGTACACGTGCCGTTACCCGCGCCAACTTTCGGACCGTCGTCCATTGGACGGGACGTAGTACGCAATTGGTCGGGGCTTATTGTGTTAGATGCAAGTATCTTTGTCAATTTTTCCAAACTTTGTTTATAACGTTCGTTATTAGGATCCATTTGGCAAGCAAGTTCAAGTTGCTTTTTACTTTCCAAAAACCAGTTTTGCTTGTAAAACAAAATAGACTGCACGTAATGCCATTCGGCATCGCGAATTTCGCGCGCGTCAAGCAATGCCTGCGCTTCGGACAGTTTGCCTTCGTTTATTAAACGCTGTACTTCGCCGTAACCTTCGTCTTGGGTAAAATCGGTTTCCTGTTTAGATTCCTCCAAAGACGCTAAAATATCGCGGTAAGCAACCTCTATTTGTTGCAGTCTTTCGGACGCTTCTTCCCCTTCTTCACCGGGCAAAAAACGGTCGCGTTGATATTTGTCCCGCAACTGCTTGTACTTAGCGTCTATTTCGTCGCGCGTAGCGGAAGAAGTCAATCCCAGTATTTCGTATGCGTTGTAATCCATTATAGTCTCCTAGCGGACATTGTATTTATCCAATATCTGTTTAGTTTTGTTGCGTATACTGTCATACAATACGTTTTTAAGTATGCAAGTATACTTGGTCAAATTTAAGTCGTTGTACGACTGCGCTATACGGTTAAGCGAAGCGTACATAGTAAATTGAATTTCATCTAAGTGCTTGACTACGTCATCGACTTTGTCTATTCCGTAGCAATTGACAAACACATTGTAGTTTTTAGTTTTTAAATCCTTTTCGACGTCGTCTAATGCGTCAATTAAGTATATCCATTTACCCAAGTTATAACACAGCGTTTCGACGTTTGCCGATGATTTGTCCTGCAAAATTATTGCGGCAAACTGCTGCGACAAACTTGCAAAACTGTGCGCCACCTTGTCGATACTGTCGCAGTTTGACTTTTCCAACGTTTGCAAACCGTCGTACATTGTTTTAAGCATACCGTCCATTTTCGGCAAGTCCGCTTGTGCTTTACCGTACGGTTTTTTAAGCGATTTTAAAACCGTCCTTTTAGAAAAACTTTTGTCGTCCACTACGTCGTCGTAAATATTCCAGTACATAAGCAGTATATTTGCCGTAGCAAGCGTATCGGTAAGTTGAGTCGTTTTTAATATCGGTCTTTTTTTAAACGGATGCGAAAAGCAAGTTTTGTTTTCGATTTCCACGTCCGTTTCCGTCACCGAATGGAACAGCACGTTAAAAAAGTTGATGTCGTTGCCTATAAACGCACGCGGAAGATTGTTATAGGCACTTTTCGTCGATATGCACAGTCCGCACATAAAGGTTTGCCACAAACCCCTTTGTCCGTCTTCGAGTTTGTCCTTATCTATATCCAAATATCCAAACATATTTACCTAATACGCCCTACAAGCCCTACCTTGCGGTAAACTTTGTCCAAAGTTTTGCGAGCAATGCGTTCGGCTTGTTCGGCGCCTTGCTTTAATACGCTTTCGAGATACGCCTTATCGGCAACAAGCCGTTTTTGTTCGGCTTGAATAGGCTCTATTACGGCAATTACGCTGTCGGCAACCGCCAGTTTAAAGTCGCCGTAACCGCGTCCCGCAAAGCGTTTTTCGGCGTCCGCAATGCTTTCGCCGCTACACAAACTGTAAATGTTTAAAAGGTTGGAAATTGCAGGCTTGTCTTCGGCAAAACGGACTTCAGTGTCGCAGTCGGTTACCGCGCGTTTAAATTTGCGCACGATTGCGTCCTTGTCGTCAAGCAGTGACACTACCGCATTTTCGTTAGTGTCCGACTTGCTCATTTTTGCAGACGGATCCTGCAAACTTTTAATACTGCTACCCGACTTGAACATCAACGCTTCGGGTACGGCAAACGTGTCGGAATAACGTCCGTTAAAACGTATTGCCAAGTCCCGCGCAAGTTCCAAGTGCTGTGTTTGGTCCTTGCCGATAGGTACAAGCTGTGCATTGTAAAGCAAAATGTCGCTTGCCATAAGTACGGGATAGTTCATTAATCCCATATTTATATTATCGGCGTGCTTCCTTGACTTATCCTTAAATTGCGTCATACGGTTAAGTTCGCCGATGTAAGCAATAGTATCCAATATCCAACACAACTCGGCGTGCTCGTGTACGTGCGACTGAATAAACAATGCGCTTTTGCTTGGATCTATTCCGCAAGCGATGTACAGCGCAACAAGTTCCATTGTGTTTTTGCGCAGTTCCGCAGGCACTTGTTTTACGGTTAGCGAGTGCAAATCCACTATGCAGTACAAACAGTTATATTCGTCTTGCAAAGGCGACCAATTACGGATAGCCCCCAAATAGTTGCCCAGCGTTATTCTACCCGTAGGCTGCACGCCGGAAAAAACCGTCTTTTTAACGTTATCCACAATTAGTTACCTCCTTTTAATTGTAAAATTTATCACTATATTGTACCACGCAAACAGCGGTTGTGTCAATAAATACTTACCGACAATAAAAAATCGCTTAATAACACCTGATTTTTGTTGGTTTAAAATCAACTGACAAACAAATAATACTAAAATTAAAAATACAACAAAAAAAATCCCGACGGCTCGTCGGGATTTAAAAACTAATATATGTTTATTTCTTATCTTTGTCGTAATCTTGATAGACAGCCGTAGTTGCTTTTCCTGCAACAACCATTACATATAATGCTTTGGGAGTTTTGCCTTCATCAAGCTTTTTTTGAACAGCTTCTGCATCTTTGCAACCGCTAACCCATACCAAGAAACCAGAACCCAATACGCGTAAATCGATTGTGGCTTCGCCACCGCACAGTTTTTCCAAATCGGCAACCGACATAGGTTCGCCGTCCTTAGTCGCTTGATTAACTTTTTCCGCTGTTTTTTCGCTAATTCCGCAAGATGCAAGCAATGCAACGCTCATAATAACTACCAACATAAGAGCGGCAATCTTTGTGAATTTTTTCATGTCACTTCCTCCATAAAAATATATTATCGCGTAACTTCTAGTTACCACACGATTATTGTAAACTCACTTCGGAGCATTGTCAATACGTTTTTTGTAAAAAACGCAATAATGAAAAAATAAATTGTTATTCGCTTTTATAGCAGACTTTCGTAGCGGTCGTCACCGTCGGGAAATACCGTTACTATATTTTTCCCCTTGTATTGCGACATTTCGGCAAGACGGATTGCAACAACGGTATTTGCGGCAGAAGATATACCGCAACAGTAACCTTGACGGTTGTTAAGCGTTTTAAACATTTCCAGCGCCTGTTCGTCGGTGACAAGTTCCACTTGGTCTACATACGATTTGTCGTAAATTTTGGGGACAAACCCCGCGCCTATGCCTTGAATTGCGTGCTGCCCCTTTTCCCCGCGGGATAACGTAGCGCTTGAAGCGGGTTCAACGGCGACAATAACGCAATCGGGGAAACGCTCCTTAATGCACTTTGCCGTACCGATTAGCGTTCCGCCCGTACCTACGCCTGCAACAAATACGTCTATTTTGTCAAGTTGTTCAAGCAGTTCCGCCCCCGTCGACAAGTAATGCGCTTCGACGTTTGCGGTATTTTCAAATTGCTTTAGCCATACGTGATTGCGTTCGCGAGACAACTGCTCCGCCATATCCACTGCACCTTGCATACCTAAGTTGCCTTCGGTAAGCACTAATTGCGCGCCAAGCCCTTGCAGTATTTCACGCCGTTCGGCGCTCATCGAAGCGGGCATTGTAAGCAACACTTTGTACCCTAACTTTGCACCGACATACGCAAGGGAAATACCCGTGTTTCCGCTTGTTGCTTCCACTATCGTGTCGCCCGCGTGCAAAATACCGCGTTCCTGCGCGTCGAGTATCAAAGCAAGTGCAGCCCTATCCTTAATACTGCCGCTTGCGTTCATTGCTTCGTTTTTAATGTAAATATCCGCGTCAAAGTCTTCCTCGTAGGGAATCAACGGCGTGTTGCCTATTCCCAATTCGGCGGACAGTTGCTTGAATTTTTGTTCGTTCATATTAAATAATTATATTGATTAACCTGTTAGGAATTACAATTACTTTTTTAACCGCTGTGCCGTCAAGCAATTCCTTAACTTTACCGTCGGCAAGCACAAGTTCTTCTATTTGTTTTACGTTTAGCGTTGTGTCCACCATAATGCGGGTTTTGGGACGGCTGTTAAATTGTACCAACATTTCAATTTCGCTGGTCTTTAATGCGTTTTCGTCGTATTTGGGAAACTCCGCTACTATTATACTGCCCTTGTGTCCTGTTTGTTCCCACAATTCTTCGCAGAAGTGCGGCGCAAGGGGACAAAGCACTTTAAGCAAATCGTCAACCGTATCCTTGTAAAGTTTGGCATTTTTAACTGCCTTTTGGTCGTACTTACTTAATGCGTTGACAAGTTCCATCATACGCGCAACCGCAGTATTAAAACTGAAATCGGCGTAATCGGCATCCACTGCTTTTATCGTATTGTGACGTACGCGGTTAAGTTCCTTTTCCTCCGCGCCGAAGTCACCGTTCGCGTCGTAATTGCCGTAAGCATTCAAAACGTAACGCTCAACCCTGTCCAACCACTTGTTGATAGCCTTTATTCCGTCGTCGCTCCAAGGTCCGCCTTCGATGTACTTAAAGCCGAATGCCAAATAGCAACGGAACACATCCGCGCCGTAAGCGGATACAAATTCGTCGGGGGATACTATATTGCCGTGCGACTTACTCATACGGTTGCCGTCCGGACCTAAAATTACCCCTTGGTGAACAAGCGACTTGAACGGTTCGTCAAAGTGAACGTAACCCATATCGCGCAAAGCCTTGGTAATAAAGCGGGCATACAACAAGTGCATACAAGCGTGTTCGGCACCGCCGACGTATTTATCGACGGGGAGCATTTTGTCCGCCAAAGCCGTATCAAAGGGCTTATTTGCGTTTTTAGGGTCAATATATCTAAGGTAATACCAACTGCTGCATACAAACGTATCCAACGTGTCCGGGTCACGTGTAGCCTTTGCTCCGCACTTAGGGCAAGTTACATCGTGAATAAATTTTTCGTGCTTGGCAAGCGGACTTGTACCGTCGGGTTTAAATTCCACGTCGTAAGGTAAAGTTACGGGCAAATTTTCGTCCAACACTTCGCCGCAATGCGGGCAGTATATAACGGGTATAGGCGCGCCCCAATAACGCTGACGGGAAACTAACCAGTCGCGCAAACGGTAGTTTGTAGTTAATTTGCCTTTGCCTTGCTTCGCCAATTTTTCCACTACGGCAACGCGACCTTGTTCGGTAGTCATTCCGTCAAATTCGCCGCTGTTAACCATAATGCCGTAATCGCAATAAGGCAAACTGTCGTCAATGTCGGCAGACGCCGCTTTGATAACGCGCTTGATTGCAAGGTTGTGCGTTTGGGCAAACTTGTAGTCCCTTGCGTCGTGCGAAGGCACACCCATAACGGCGCCCGTACCGTAACTTGCAAGTACGTAATCCCCTATCCACACTTGTACTTTTTCGCCGTTAGCGGGATTGATTGCATACGCTCCGGTAAACACGCCCGTCTTGTCCTTTGCAGTGGACAGACGTTCGATTTCGTCCGTTTTGGCAACTTCGTCACAGTATTTTTCCACTGCCGACTTTTGCGCCTTAGTAGTAATTTGCTTAACCAACGGATGTTCGGGCGCAAGCACAACGTAAGTACAACCGAACAACGTGTCGGCGCGTGTGGTAAACACATTAAAACTGCCTTGTCCGTCTGCAAGGTCAAAAGTGATTTCCCCGCCGTTGCTTTTGCCTATCCAGTTGCGTTGCATTGCTTTGGTTTTTTCCGGCCAGTCAAGATTATCCAAACCGCTTATCAATTCGTCGGCGTAGGCGGTTATTTTAAAGAACCATTGCGTTAAGTCCTTTTTAATAACTTGACTTTCGCAACGTTCGCAATGTCCGTCCACTACTTGTTCGTTGGCAAGCACTGTGTTGCAACTAGGGCACCAATTGACAGGAGCCTTTTTACGGTATGCCAAACCGTGCTTGTACAGTTGACAAAATATCCACTGCGTCCACTTGTAGTAATCGGGCAAGCAGGTTTTTATTTCGTGATCCCAATCGAACAAGGCACCGATGTTTTTCAACTGCTGTTCCATAACTTCGATGTTGTGCAACGTGGAATCCTGCGGATGAATACCCGTCTTAATTGCGTAGTTTTCCGCAGGTAAACCGAACGCGTCAAACCCCATAGGTTGAAACACGTTGCACCCTTTCATAATTTGATACCGCGCAAAACTGTCGGTCAAGCCGTAGTTGTACCAATGCCCTACGTGCAGTTTGGCACCGCTGGGATACGAAAACATTTCCAACACGTAGTATTTATCCTGCTTTTTAGGATCGAATTTATAAACGGGTTTTTCCGTCCAACGTTTATTCCATTTGTTTTGAACCGCTACTTTATCCATAAGTAACCTCGCAAAATATTGTATGGCTAAATTGTAAGACAATAACAAAAAAAAGTCAATGAAATGACAATTAAAACAATAGCAAAACGCCCTGCTGAAAAGCAGAGCGTTTGTTTAAACAAGTATCCTGTTATTTAGATAACCGAATTGTATTATTGGGCTTGAAAAGGCGCAACATCGAGGATTGCTCCGAAATACGGCGCGTTATCCGACTTAGATTGCGAAGCTGCCGACATATAGACGCAAATTTTATCATTTGTGTTGGTTGCCCAAGCAACTCCGTCCGTTGCAGGATTAAACGGTTGAGCTCCGCTTGCACCTAACGTATACAAGTTTGTCATATCCGTAAACGCATAAAGATTGCCCACTTGTATAATTGCGGGGAATTGGGTTGCGTGGTATTTTCCGTCAACTACCCTTGTAGATTCTCTCAACGTAGTCAATACTTGATTGTGCATTGCAAATTGTTCTACAACCGTTTCGCCGTCCATTGTGGTATATCTTCCGCAAACGTCAATCAAATATTCGCTTTGACCTGCTATAATCTTAGCGGGATCGCAAATCATCGCCGCAATAACGTTTACATAATCCAAACCATTTTGTTTAGTAAGAATTGTTTTACCGAGTTTATTAAGAACTTGCTTTTCCAAAGCGCCGCTAAGTTGCCCTATAAGCGCTTGCGCATCAAAGTTAACATACCAGCTTTCGTTACCCGTTGCATAAGATTGCAATACTGATTTTTTGTCAACCGTCATATTGGGACCGTTGTCATCACCGCGGTTTTCGGCAATATTGCGAGCTCCGTCGCAAAGGATAAACAAAGGTCCGCCTGCGCCGATAAGTTCGCTGTTTTCAATGAAAACTTTACTTCTCCACATATAGCACATATTGCTGTACGAATCGTAAAATTTACTGTTTAAAATGTCGACTCTGGTTATGTCTCCGTAACCGTCGACAATAACGTTTGTATAAAATTTTTCGGATACAATATTGTCGAAAGTCAAACCATTAGAATAACAGTTAACCATCATCATACCTGCGGGAATGCCCTTCGCTTTTTCGTCCGGCGCCACATCGTCCTTAGCATTATTACCCGACATAGACAGGTTTTTAAAATTGTATTTTGCTTCGAGTCCGCTTGCGTCGTTTTTCATATGGATTTGGAATACCGACCAGTGCGAAACGGGATATGCGGGTTTCGAATCGGACGCATTGTCATAGTCCACTACCGTATAGAAATGTCTGCCGCCTTCCTTGTATTCGGGCACTATAATGCTGTGATAGTTACCCGATACGCTTACCTTGTTTGTAGCAAACAAACCGTTTTGCATATTAACACTGATACCTGTTTCTGCAACTACGTGGTCCGAACCGGGAATAGTATCCTTAGTGTAATTGACGCTTTGTCCGTTGTTTAAACCGTCTTTAAGGGAGCCGTTTAATTTGCTTTCAAGGTTAGTAAGTCCTTTAATGGATTCCAACGCAGTGTTATAACTGGGGTCTTTACTGTCCCAGAAATATTGCGCAGGCATTTGTTCGGCATCTAACGTCAAATCGCCGTGAAGAATTACCCATTTAACATTGCCTACATAAGTATAAAGGTAATCGGTATCCGATTCGAGTTTAACGGGGTTTGCACCTGCTGTAAGGTCATATTTTTGGGTATCGGCATTATATGTTGCGGTTGCTCCCCACAATTGCGACCAAGCTTGCTTTTGCAAGTCGCACATAACGGACAGACCTAATTGGTTATAAACGTTGTAACCGCCGTCGACAACGACAAATTCCACCGTAATGGTACGCAATTCTTCTTCCATTAAATCAACGTCGTATTCTTCGCTGTCTAACGTAATTTCCAGTTTAATGTATTTGCCTGCGGCTTGTTCGCTAAACAAATAGGTGTTATCTTCGATTGTTACAAAATCGGCAAGAGCGTCGGCTGCAACTTCGGTATACGTTCCGTTTTGAGCATCTTTACTGTAAACCTTAGCCGTTGTTTTAACGTTTGAAATAGTTACGGTTTTTTGTGCTTCGATATCAAGACCTGTTGCGCTGGGACGGAAGATAAACTTGTTTGCATTACCTACTTCGTAAGTTTGTTCGGTAATGCGGAAGTCCGATCTTGTTTCTTCCTTGTCGCCGCGATCAGCGGATTTTGTTGTGTATTCCGTATAGAAGGACGGTTCTACAAACGTTTGCAACTGCACCTTAGTAGGTTCTACTACTTCGGCAGTAACTTTAATGTTAACCGTCGCGCTTTTTCCGCCATAGATTACCGTATAAGACGTATTGCCCGACTTAGACAAATCCGCTTTGGTTACGCTTGCTTTAAGCTCTTTAACCGTCTTAATTTCGGTCGTGCCGTCGTCGTATTTAACTTCAATTTTTAAACTGTCGTAATCGATTGCTTCGTCGACTTTGTATTCGGTTTTAGGGCTTACAACGCTGATAGACGAAACCGTCTTGTTCGGCGTCTCGCACGAAGCCAAAACCGGCAAAGCAACTGCAATTACAAGAACGATAGCAATCAATACTGATATTCTTTTTTTCATAATGCTTTACTCCTTATATAAAATTATTATTTGCTATATATAAACGTCCAAAGACGGTTTTTTAGTAAGTGTATATCCAAAAGTCCATTACGGGCGCGGTTGCGGAATCCTTTGCCCTGTATTGCAAGTGAATGGAGCCTTTGCGTTTAAACACTATCGTATTTCGGTCCGATATTTCCGCAGGTTGGTTTTCCTTGGGATAAACAATAGAAATTTCAACGTTTTTATTTGTACAGTCGGCAGGCGTCAGCTCGTAATTAATGAGCAATTGCAACCCTTCTTCATAGGGAAGCATAACATAATAGCCTTGCTCGTTTTGCTTGATTTCCAACGACTGTGCATTTGCGCTTATAGTTGTAACCGACGTAGGACGTATTTCCTTAACATATACGATTTTTTCGTAAGGCACGCTTGCAAGTCCGAATATTCCAACAACCAAAACCGACCCTAAAAAAACTATCAATAAAACAAGTATGGTAGATTTTTTCATAGGCTAGTTCTCCACAAAATAATGCTTGATACGTATAATGTAAAGGTATATCCTTGCAGCAAGCAACGCCGTTGCTATTAAAATTCCCTTTACTAGCGAGCTTTGAGTTCCCCTGTCTGACAAAAAGTAATACGCAAATGCGAAAAACGCCGAAAGCAAAAATCCGATAATAGTTGCATTGCGTTCGTTAGGACTGTCGAACTGTACCCCTACCGTTGCGTATTGGTCGGCGTAGGAATGCATAACGTCCATTTCGGCACACCACAGCAAATGCGCTTCGGAAACAAATAAGGTGACTATTCCCATCATAACGAGTTCGCCTTTGTCCGAACCGGACACACACAATACTGTAACGGTAACTGCCAATGTCGAAAGCAATATTACTACCATTCGGGGAACTATCCTTCCCATTAATGTGTAAATAGGGTTTTGCGGACGCGTCTTTACAATGTTGCGAGCGTTAGCTTCCTTACTGTAAACGGTTGCATACTCGTTGTTAAAAGACAACGTAATTACCAACATTACAAGCAAGTTAAACGCTTTGGTCATAACTTCGCCCGAATAGTTTGTATTCATCGAAGCATACAACTTGTTAAGCAAAAGTATCGCTATTGCAGGCAATGCCAACTGAATAATTGCAGACAGTACGTATCTGCCGCTGCGGATATTCATTTGGAGCGTTTCGACAATAGGTGAAAACTTTTTGTTGAACTGTCTGTTCTTTTTAGGCGCAACAGTCAGTTTTTCAAACTCAAATTGACGTGACGCCATTTTAATAAACAACGGTTTAGCCAGCAAATACGACAATGCTATTAACACCGCCAAACACGCCAGCATTACACCGAAATACGCAAACGTATCGCCCATAAACAATTTGGAACTTATACGCAGCGTACCGCCGACAACCATCAAAGTCAAACAATAAAACGGGTACATTACTTGCGCAAATTTGTTAAGGAATTGCTGTATAGACACAAACAAGCTTCCCCACGTGCCCATTATATTGATATTTTCCGGGATAACCCCTATTACTGCTACAAGCGCCCAAATTACAAGTCCCGAAGCAATCAACATAAGGGTTAATTGAAGCCATTTAAACTGCTTAACAAACGTTGCTACAAACAAGGCAGGGATACTGACCAATGCGCTTATTACAACGGGTATCATCGAAATAAACACAAAGCAGAAAATCAACCACAAGTAGTAATACCACACTGCCCCGTTAATCATTCCGTAAGCAATAAACATAGGCAAAGTGAACGTTAAGTTGCGCTTCAACTCAAAAATATAGTAAAGTATCAGCTTGGAAAAGAACACCGTCGCCGAACTTGCAGGCAAGGTTAACAACACGCGGTTATCCGCAGTCATATACAAAGCTTGCGTTATACCCACTATACAAGTAATAATGGACATTATTTGCATTACGGTAAACAAAACGTTTGCAACCGTATCGGGAATGCAACCCGTCGGATAAAATACACCCAACAAATTGCAAACAACAAACAGCAAATAGAATATCGCCGTTACCGCAACCAGTTTGACAACAGACAAAACCGACTTGAATAACAAACTGCGCTTGCTTTTTACAAACGACAAATCCAACTTGTCTTTAAGCTGCATTAAGACAAGTGTTTTGAGAGCATTCATTATTTTTTGTTCTCCTTGTCTTGCGCTTTCTTTTTGCCGAACCACTTTTTCTTAACGGGTTTATCCTGCGCGGCATCTTCGCTCTTTGCTCCGTCTACCGCTATGGGGTTAACTTCGTGCCCGTTTATAACCTGCATATAAAACGCTTCCAAACTTTCCTCGGTCTTTTCAATGTCCGCAACGTCGCGCACGCATTGAATTTGCCCCTTACGGATTATTGCTATACGGTCGCAAATGCGTTCAACTACGTCGATAATGTGGCTGCTGAAAAATACAATGTTGCCCTGTTCGGCGTGCTGTTTCATACATTCCTTAACTTGGAATATACTGTTGGGGTCAAGTCCCGTCAACGGCTCGTCCAATATCCAAACCTTGGGGTTGTGTATAAGCGCCGACATAATTGTAACCTTTTGCTTCATTCCGTGCGAATAAGTTTTAATCGGATTGTCTATCGCCGCTTGGAATTCGAACAATTCTATAAATCGGTTTAAACGTTCTTCGCGGTCTTCCTTGCTTACGTCATATAAGTCGGCAATATAATTGATATACTCGCGCGCGGTTAACTTTTCGTACAATGCATAATGGTCGGGAACAAAACCTATTTGACGTTTTGCCTGCACGCTTTGCGTCTTTACGTCGTATCCGCAAACTTCGATTGCGCCGTCTGTTATTGTTTGTATGCCCACTATACTTTTAATAATGGTCGACTTACCTGCGCCGTTCGGTCCTAAAAAGCCGAATATTTGTCCGCCGCAAACTTCCAAATTAGCGTCTTTAACGGCGTATACGTCGCTTTTTCCGTAACGCTTTGTAAAGTTTTTAAGAATAAGCTTATTTTCGTTTTCCATATTGATAGGCTCCTCTATATTTCTGCCGTTAAGTTTGATTTCCAACGCCAATTGGTCAACCTTGATTTTGCGGTTGCGCGCTGCAATATCCTGCCAACCTTGAATTGCGCTGTAACCCAATTCGTACAAGAACCACATTCCGAACGACATTGCAACATAAACCAAAAAATACAGCGATTGGTATACCGGGTAGTACACAAAGTGTAAGTCTTTAATGTCGAACTCCCATTTGATGTTACGCAAGTTTTCCGCCCAAGTGCCTAATTTATCGGCGACAAAGTCGCTGTTGATAAAGAAGTAGTCTACGTTAGGATTGTAATTTGTAAACCAGCCGTTAAGTACTAGCATTAACACGTAATACGCGCCGAAACCTACTAGCGAATAACAAAACTCTTTCCAACGGGGGCGTTTAAATATACCCAGTCCGACAACCAACAACGGCATAAAAAACGCTTGATAGTGATCGAAAAAGAACCCGATCGTTCCCGATACTATAAACGAACCGCCAAAGCCTTCCAATCCGTAGTTAGGCATTGTAATTGCAAGGAATGCGCCGAGTACGTTTATAAAGTAGGTAAAGTAGAATACGCGCTTTGCCTTGAACGTCAAGCACAACGGAGTAACATACAACGCAGTATTGCACAAGTGCAGCGGCAATGAAGTTACCCAACCGTTTCCTGCAAAGTGAATGAACTTGTGGCTTAACATTATTCCGTTTAAAATTGCCAATGCGTAGTACAGCAATACAAACCGCTTTGTTTCGTACGACTTGTCCCTTAAAAGCAAATAAAGCACTACGGGAATGATAGCAATTGGATAGATGTACAAACGGTGGTACATATTTAGGTCAATGACCTTCATTCCGTATTTTTCGGGGCTGAACAACAGCTGCGGAGCATAGTACGGCATTGTGCAAATTATGATGCCTATTACCGCAAGCGTCGGCCACACCCAAGCAAGTTTTTCGCGGCGGGCGGCGAGTTTTGCTTCGGATTGCTGTTGCGCAATTTCGTCTTCGCTCAACTTTTGCGGAACGGTAATTTCGCTTACGTCCGCTTCCGTTGCTTGTTCCAAGGCGTTTGTTGCGGCAACGTCGACAAAATTTGCTTCGCCTTGACGTTGGCGTTTGGACTTGACGTATTCGTAAATCCACATTGCAAGCGCCAACCCCGTATATGCCAAGCAAAGCCCCGTTTCCACTGCAATCATTACACCGCGTGCGGTAACTTCCGTCAATGCTTGCGCGCCTTCGACGGCAAGGACGTGATTGCCCATTCCTGCAAAGTTAACGATGAACACCACCGCAAAACAACCTGCAAACAAATCTAAGTATTTTACAGATTTACGGAAAAACGGATACATACACAAAAACAGTTCGCCTGCAAAACCAAACCATATTTGAAACAAGCCGAACGCTAACTGCGCTTTTGTTTCGAACCCGCGCGAAACGGTAAGGTTGTATATGCCATTAATATTTTCGCTGCCGCTGCAATAACGGTAAATATACAACGCGCCGAGCAGCACCGAAATAATCCTAAATATTAAGTTTAAATGCTTGTTGGCAAATTTGTACAAGACCACGCCTACGCCTGCCATTACTACAAATACTGCCGTTGCCGTAATAAAGTATGTTGTCATATTCCACCGTCAGTTTTTTTGCATTAAAAAAATCCGTTCGAAACATATACGTTAATTACGTATAGTTTGCACAATTAAACGGATTTACATTTACCGATTGTCCTTTAAACGGAATTTTAAAAGTTTTTGACTAAATACGTCAAAATATTTTGACATTTTTCGTCAAAAACAACACAAAAATTCGGTCGCTAAAAGCCGCAATTCCTACTGCGTAAAAGAACAACCCTATATTCGGTTTTAAGCCAAAAAGGCTACTTGTAATTTATACGAAACGACATAAGCTCCGCTTTGGGGCTTATGTTGAACGGATTTATTGTGTGTGTCGATATCTGCTTTTATAATACCGATTTGACCGTTGTACAAAATTTTAATAATAAACGATATTTCTAAAACAAAAACTATTGCCATTGAAATGATGCAACTGATTTTGTCGTCAAATAATAAAGTTATTACAAAAAATATGTCTTGCGTAGATAAATTGCGCAAGCCTTCGGAAATCATACGGTACACGTCAAGCGATATGCTGCGCGTACGGTTAAAAAACAACGAAACGATAATATTGAAAACAATCCAACTTAAAATAACGCCGAAAAGCTTAACGAAACTTTTAATTTTTTCGTTAAGCGTCCTGGCAACTTTATCAAGTTGTTCGATTGTAATCTCTGTTTCGGCAGAGGTTAAAGACGGCAAATATTGCATATCCAACCTATATCATTTACATTACTTCGATTGATAATGTTTATAAAATGCAAATAAATGAATGTTGTTTACCCTAATTTTGCCGTTTACGGTACCCCCCCCCACGTTGCATCATATCAAAAACGGATATTTATGTTACATAACAGTATTAAATACTAAGATTAACGTTTTGCAAGCAATTATACTTAGACCGCCAATAAATTTAATAAATTGACGTTACCGATTAAACGTAGTCATTTCCATTTTTTCCTTATCGCGGACAACGGTGTTGAGCAGCCTTCGGGGCAGGTCTTCGTTTTGCTTTATGATTGCCGACAGTTGACTGTACGGAAAGGGATGCGGATACTGATCCGAGCCTACTTCGATTGTAAACGACGGTATTTTAAACTCTCTTATGCACCAATCCTTGTAACCGCCTACGCTTCCCTGTCCCGACACAAGTTCGTAACTTGTATACGCGGAAATTGCTTGGGCGTATTGCCTGTCGCGCGCAAGGCGGTCATCGTCTTGGTCGAACTGCCAATATATTTGTTCCCCTTTAAGGTGGTAGGACAAAGTTACTATCGGTTTTACTAAGTTGGTAAACTCCACCAACGCTTGCGTTTCGCGAGCCGATTCGACGTATTCGCCCACGTAGTTTTGCGGCGCAGGTTGAAAGACGTTTTGATCACCTTTTCCCCAATCGGCATCGAAATTGACGTTTAAGTCAACTCCCTTAGCATTTGCCTTCCAAAGCGAAAAGTCGCGGCTGCCGCCGTTAAGCGACAGTAAGTACTCTTTTTGTTCGGGGTTGTCGATCCATTCCGTTCCTTCTTGACAAAGACGCACTCCGTCGGGATTAACCATAGGTACAAAATATATGCCGCCGTTTAAAGTCAAATCCTTGTTGGACAAAAGTCGTTTGGCAAGACAAACGGCAACAAGCGCAGTCAAATGTTCCCGTGCGTGAATAGCCGACTGCACTATCATATAATTGCCGTTTTTTTGTCCCACAAATATGTACGGAATAGTTTGGTTGAGTTCGCTTTCCCCCACTATCCCCGTTTCCACGCCATGATCGCAAAACTGTTGAACTTCGCTCAATAAGTCTTTGTATAAAAACACAATATCCCCCAATGTCGGTTGCCACACAATTAAAACTTGCAATTAATGCGTATTATATGGCGAACAATGTTAACTATACTAAGATATGCGGCAAAATGCATTTATTGTCGAATTATTAAAAAATGTCGACAATATCTTTTATCACACAAACAAAAAAACGGCTTGAAATATGTTCAAGCCGTTTTTATATTGCAAGCATTGCTACAAATTAACTACACTGATTATGCACGTTAATTTACAGTTACCGCTAATAACTATTTGTACACTTCTTCCTTTAACACGCCTATATAATTCAATGTTCTAAAACGTTCGTCGTAATCCATTCCGTAACCGACGACAAATTCGTCGGGGATTTCAAAACCGACGTACTTGACGTCAACGTCAACCTTTCGACGGGACGGCTTGCTTAAAAGCGTAACAATGTTAACGCTTTTTGCTTTGCGTTCAATCATCATATCTTTTAAACGGGACAGCGTTATTCCGCTGTCGATGATATCTTCCACCAACAATACGTCGCGACGGCGGCAATCCATTGTTATATCCTTTAACAACGTCAGTTCGCCCGTCGTAGTTGTACCCCCGCCGTAACTGGACGCGCAAATAAAGTCCACGTCCGCAGGCAGTTCCAGTGAACGGAGCAAATCGGCAACAAATATCCACGCGCCCTTTAATACCCCTATAACAAGCGGACGGCGACCTGCGTAATCGACGGCAATTTGCTTTGCCATTTGTTCGATACGCTCTTGTATCTGCTGTTCGGAAAACATTATCGATTTAATTTCGTTACAATTTTTCATCCGTTCCTCCGTCGGTTACAGTTAGGTAATAAATATCCGACTTGTCGTCAGTCTTAATTTTATCGGATATTTCCACTCCGCATATTGCGTAAACTTCGCTGCCGTTTGCTATAAGCAGTAACCTTTCGCGCAGTCTTTGCGGAATTTTTTTGTCTATTAAATATTTTTTCAGTTGCTTTGTTCCGCCGCCGAATTTGGTAAAGGTATCCCCTTGACGTTTCAACCTAAACACGCAACCGTCTGGCAGTTTGTTTAAATCGAACCGCAAAGCGTTTTTGCTTTCCGTTTTGCCAACTTCGACAATGCCTATCGGCGTTACCGTTTTGCCCGTCGCAAATGGTATTTCGAACTCGTCAACAAGGATATTGTAGGACTGTTCGATTGTGACAAAATCGTAGTCACAAACTGCGACAAAGCCGAACGGCAAATTGACTTGACGTCCGCCGTTGCCCCTTGCAAGGTCGATTAAAGCCGTTATATGAGTTTTTTCAATATCCTTGTATACGCCTAGACGGTTAAACACTTTGTATATAATACGTTGGGATACGGGTTTGGGTTGCCTTAACAATGCAATGGGTATGCGCGCAAGCATAGGGGCAAATTCCACGCTTGACACATCGGCAAGACTGTCCAAGTAATCGCAATCTTCCGCAACGTTTTCGACAAAACGGGCAATGCTCCTTTCGGCATTCGGGTTGAGTTTTTTAAGAGACGGCAATACGTTAAGACGTATAAAATTGCGCGTGTACTTTGTTTCGTCGTTTGTGCTGTCGTGCACATACGGAACGTTATTTTTAGCGGCGTATTCGAGTATTTGTTCGCGCGTCATATCCAGTAAAGGACGGACATATTTACCTTTTTGCGTACGTATTCCGCAAGCGCCGTTAGAACCGCTCCCGCGCAAAATGTGCATTAGTACCGTTTCGGCGTTGTCACCCATATGGTGTGCAAGACAAATAAAATCGCAAGGCTCGCCGTCCAATGCTTGATAACGCAATATACGGGCAGCAGTTTCCTCGGATATTTTGTTTTCCTTTGCATAAGCAGGGACGTCGACAAAAACCGTACGGCATTTTACATTCAACTTTTTGCAGTAGTTTTCGACAAAATCGCAATCCGATTGTGCATTGTCTCTTATGTTATGATTAACTGTCACGACACAAAAATCAGGGCGCGGCGAAAGGGACGAAAACATATGCAACATCGTCATCGAATCAACGCCGCCCGATACGGCTAATACGTATTTTGCTGTTAGGTCAAGTTTAATCATAATTGTATTAAATATGCAATGCAACGATTGTTTAAATTATTGCATTGTAGGTATAGTTTTTCAATTAAATCCGCGCTTTTCACATTCGTTACTAAGTGCGACAAATTGTTCGACAGACAATTCTTCGCCGCGACAAGTTAACGGCAAATTCATTGAACAAAGTACGCTTTCGGCAGCGGCGCGGTCGGTTTTAAAACCTACCATAATGTTGTTTACTAACGTTTTACGCCTCATTGCAAACGCCGTTTTAACGGTTTTGCGGAAAAGCGCTTTGTTTGGAATATCGTATTTATTGCGGTTGATGTCGATACGCACTACTGCGCTGTCTACGTTGGGAATGGGGTAAAACAATTCGCGGTTGAGTATTCGGGTTAAAGTCACATCTGCAACGGCGTTTACGGCAACGGTTATAGCGCCGTAGTCCTTTGTTGCGGGACGGGCGGCAAGACGTTCGGCAACTTCCTTTTGTATTGTTAATGTCATAGACTGAACGTTTGCGCTTTTTTCCACAAACATCATAATAAGCGGACTTGTAAGGTAGTAAGGAATGTTGGCAACAAGTTTAAACGCACCGCCGCACAGCACTTCGATTTCGCTCATTTTGTAGCGCATAATGTCCCCTATTACCACTTGAACGTTCGGGCAATCGGCTAACGTCAGTTTAAGCACGCTTTCAAGGTTACGGTCTATTTCAAAAGCAATGACCTTGTCGGCACGCGAAGACAATTCGCGGGTGAGCGTCCCCGCGCCGGCACCGATTTCCAATACCGTGCCGTCCTGCACCATTGCGTCGGACACAATGTCGTTCAACAATTCCCTATCCGTCAAAAAGTTTTGCCCGAACTGTTTGTTAAAACGGAAATTTTGTTCTTTTAAAATTTGTTTTACATCCATAATTATAGTACTTTGTAATAGATCTGTTTAAGTTCGTTTTTGTTCATCAGTTTTGGTACGGGATACAACGGGTTTGCTTCCTTATCCGCGTGCTGCGCCAGTTCGTCAAAATCTTGTTCGGCAATTTTACCTTCAAACGTCGACGGAATTGACAAGCGTCCGTTTAGTTCGCGCACTGCATCGATAAATTTTTTAGCCGCAGTTTCATTACCGTCGGACTTGTCCGCCAAGTGCGTTAAACGCGCAAGTTTGGCAAGCGGTTTGTAAGCGGACTTGCCGTATTCGTCCAAAACAACAGGTAACAGTACGGCATTGGCAAAACCGTGAGATATACCGTACTTACCGCCCAAAGCGTGCGCTAACGCGTGGACATAACCGACATAAGCGCGGGTAAACGCAAGTCCCGCAAGATACGCAGCCTTTTGCATATTGTCGCGTGCATCAAGGTTTGTTCCGTTAACAGTGGCTTCGTACAAATTGTCAAAAATCAGTTTTACGGCTTGTTCCGCTTGACGTTTGGTTTTGCGCGTGTTACCGCGTCCTATATAAGCTTCGACAGCGTGCGTTAATGCGTCCATTCCGGTAGTTGCTGTTAAAAACGGCGGTAAACTCGAAGTAAGTTTAGGGTCGAGTATAGCGTAATGCGGTATAAGGTTAAAGTCGTTAACGGGATACTTTAAATGCGTTTTTTCGTCGGTTATAACCGCCGCCACCGTACATTCGCTACCGGTACCCGCCGTAGTAGGCACTGCAAAAAACGGCGGCAGTTTACGCCCGACTTTAAGCAGTCCTTTCATTTGGTTAACGGTTTTTTGGGGACGGACGACTCTTGCACCGATAGCCTTAGCGCAATCCATTGCGCTACCGCCGCCGAATGCCAATATGCCGTCGCAGTTGTGTTCCTTGTATACGGCAAGTCCCGTTTCCACCTGTTCGACAGTGGGATTAGGCAAAACGCCGTCATATACGGCGTAATCGAGTATACCTTGTGCTTTGTCGAAAAACGGTTGCAAAGCTCCGCGTTCCAATGCAGGTTTGTCGCAAACAACAAGCGGACGTTTAACACCGTTGTTTGCCATAAAATCCACAGCATTGACAAAACTGTCCTGTCCGCCCAGTATTTTGGGTTCGCGCCAAGGCATAAACGCCATACCGATATATAATGTATGTTGATATATTCTGCAACCGAGTTTTTTTAAAATGTTCATAATCTTATTTTACACACGCTAAGCCATCGTACTATGATTAAATTTTTAAGTAAACAAATTTTAATTACTAAAAATTCGTCTGTTTGCTTATAGAAAAATCTCACTCAAACATCAATATACTTTGGGTGAGATTTATTACGTTCCAAGCTGTTTACAATTTGGATAAGTATAACATAGTTGGCAAAAAATGTACACTGTTTTACACAAATGACAAACCTTTTATTTACTTATTGACTTTACCGCGCTTTGCTTTTATTGTAAAAAATACTGTAAGACTTATTACGACGACTAATAACGGCAATGTTATACTCAACACTATCGTTAACGTTTTACTGTTATTTAGAGACGTATTAACAATTTTGTTGTAGTACTTTTCTATTGTCGGCGCATCGGACAGCATATTTTGCCAATCCGTCCGCATTACGGCATAATCGTCCGCTGTCCAAGGGTCTATTTCCAATACGCCGTTGTCGGTGTCGTCCCGTGTATTATTAAGCGAACAAGTATTTTGCGGAGTAAAATACGGTTTTCCGTCTGCCTTATCCGTCCAAGAAAATCGAATTTTTAAACGCATATATGCAGGCTCGATATTTTTGTAATTGATATACTTGTTGCCCAACAGAACTATATCTTCAACAATAGTAGGCACTTTTTCGGGATTGTCCAATTCAAAATAAATGCCTGTTCCGTAGGCACCGTGACTTTGAGTAAAATCAAAAGTGTTTTCAGCGATAAGCCAATTTTTCAATTCGGAAACGCCGCCGTTCGTTAATATATCGGTACAACCTTGCTCAGCATGGTTAGACATTATAATACCGGTATTACGCAAATAATTGTTAACAATAGTAATTTTGTTAGACGACTTAAATTTGAATCCGCCGGCGGGTCCGTTGTGCCACCCTTGTACAAAATTGCCCGAAATAAAAATATCCTGCGCACCCCTTATATATGTTATATGGTCCATTGTACAAGGCAGTTCCGCTTTGCCTGTTGCAATATCGTAATAATCGTCGTAAAACGAATGAAAGTAGTTATTTTCGATATACGCATTTTTTAAACAATAAAACGAATTAATACCAGTCGTAATAATGTTTTGATTATTCGACAAAACTACTTTTTTGCGGTCTATCGCTTTTTTCAACCTTCGAATAACGCCCTTGCAACCATTGTCCTGCTGTTTAGCAATATTGTCAAGCTCATCGATTTTTGCACCGAAAATATTATTGCGGATATAAACATCTTGTGCGAAAGTCATAGGTTTGCCGTACGCATCTTCGTTACCGAAACCGTAACCGCCAACATACAAGCACCTTGCTTCCCTACCGCTAATGCTGTTGATATCACGCAAAAAAATATTATTGTAAACTTGCATATTTTTTCCGGCTTGCAACTGGACAATAAATTTAGTCGGCGAATTGTAAAAGATATTCCCGTAAATTTCCGCATTGTCCGCTTTTCGGAAATTAATTCCTACGCCGTCAAAAAACAAATTGCTTATTGAAACGTTTTCACGACGGCTGTAATCGTCGAATTTTCCGAATTCGACGGTCCCGTTATCTGTTTTGCCGTTTTTAATAACAGTACAGCCATTTGCGTCACCCGTTATTTTTATATCATAAAAACAACCCGTTAACGACTCGGTAATAATATACACGCCCGACGGGATATATAACGTTTTTCCGTTTTCTCTTGCCGTTGCAATACACTGCTTAAACTTTTCGCTTTGATTGTCGCCGTCATTTGCCACAAGCGCGTTTTCGCCGAATACCGATTTGTCGCACGCATTGTAGTAGTCTTTTCCAATGTAAGCAACATTAGAAATTACTGTCAAAAGGACTGCGGACAATAGACCTATCGCTAGCAAACAAGTAATTATGATTATAACTAAATTTTCTGATTTGATTTTCATTTCAAGGATTGTATTGTTTTACTATTATAAACGATGAATATTTGATAGGTTAACATTTTAAAGTTAATTTGTCAATTCATTCGTTGCTTCTCTTATAATATACGGGGTTTATTTCAACGCTACAATGTAATACATTGTCATAATACTGACTTATCCGCCCAGATTTATACTTATCGCCTAACAGCGGCTGCGGGAATATTTGTTAAAAAGTTTGTCCGCACGGTCTAATTAAAAAAGACCCTGTTTTTAATACAAGGTCTTAGTTTGTTAGTTGTTATTCTGCTGTAAGACTACCCCACTTTCGCGCTGATTGGGTTTGTAGAGTTACAAAGTTTTTAAATTAATCCGCTACGTAGGGAATTAAAGCCATTTGACGAGCGCGTTTGATTGCTACAGCAAGTTCCCTTTGGTGACGGGCGCAAACTCCTGTCATACGACGGGGAAGAATTTTTCCGCTTTCGGTAAGGTATTTGCGGAGTTTTGCGATGTCCTTGTAATCGATACTTTCGGACTTTTCTACGCAGAAGTTGCAAACCTTACGGCGAGCAGGTCTTCTCATAGGCTTTTTAAATTCTTTATTTTGTTCCATTGTAATTATCTCCTTGTTGTTAGAAAGGCATATCGTCATCGTCGACGACTTCCTTTAACTCACTCATGCTTGCGTCCTTGGGACGTGCAGGTTGAGCAGCTGTTCCTGTTCCTTGCGCATTGGCGCGGGACAAAAATTCCACTTGGTCGGCGCGAACTTCAAAAGAAGGATATTTAACACCGTCGCGTTCGTAACTACCCGTTTGGATACTTCCCGAAACTCCAACTTGACTGCCCTTTGTAAGATATTTTACGCAGTTTTGCGCAAGAGCATTCCAAGTAGTGATGTTAATAAAATCCGCCTTGTTTTCACCGTCGCGGGAATAACGGTCTACCGCTATGGAAAAACGGCAACACGAACTTCCCGAATCAAACGTCGTTGCCTGAGGATCGCGTGTTAATCTACCAATTAAAAATACTTTATTCATTTGTTTGCTCCTATTACGTCCTTTACTTTTTGACAATCATAAAACGGATTACGGCATCGGTGATGCGCATAACACGTTCAAGTTCGTCAGGCAAAGTTGCGGGCGCGGTGAAGTTTACTAGTACATAGTAACCTTCGGTTTTGTAGTTGATAGGATAAGCAAGCTTACGTGTACCCCACTTGTCTACGCCGTCTATTGCGCCGCCATTATCGGTAACAACTGCGTTTAATTTGTCTACAAGATTAGCCTTAGCTTCATCGGACAACTCGTTGTTGATAATGTACAACAATTCATAACTGTTCATAATTTTTACCTCCTTATGGTCTTTTGGCCGTAACGGGTAGTTACGGCAAGGTACTCAAAATTTGAGTAATATCATTATATCCTACGTTTTAAAAAAAATCAAGCGTTTGCAATCAACTAAATTATACACAACATTGCAATGCTAATTTAATGCACAATGAGTAATTAAGGTTAAGTTTAAATTAATTCTGGATTGCTTCGTCGCTACACTCCTCGCAATGACGGAATAGAACATAATTTGCGGTGGGCAATGGCGCGACGCGTTTAGCGCATATCCGCAGTGCGGATTGCATAGCCAAAGCGTGCAAGACAAGGCAAACAATTAAGGGCTTGTTTAAGCCCGTAGAAACGAGCAAGACGAGGCGACCGCGTATTTTGCGACAGGAGCGTACTAGACGTACGTGACTGAGCAAAAACGCAAGGACAACAAAGTATTGCGATGTTTATACGGGCTTAGACCTCTCGAAAGGGAACGTCGGGAATTATACCTCCGTCGGACAAAAATTCCACCAACTTAGGTATAATTACGTTGTCGCGGTTGGTAAACAACATACCGTGCCCTATATCCTTAAAGCACTCCGTTTTGCAGTTATCGAAGTGTTTAACAAGGTAATCTACCGAGCTTTGCGGAACAAGTTCGTCCAAGTCGCCGCGTACAATTAAAGTGGGCATTTGAGCATTAGGCGAAACCTCGATTGTTTTGTTAATTTTTTCAATCAATTTACGGAAAACCCTATACGTGTGAGCATTGAGATTCGGCAAAATTCTGTCGAACTCCAACTTCAAACAAGCAGACATATTGCGTTGATACGGACGCATACTTTCCTTTACTGCCGATACTTTTTGATGTAGTTTACCTTGCGCAGATTTGTATGTAGTGCGTTGCAATTCAATGTAATACTTCATTGCATCAAACACAAACCTAGGGTTAAGATATTTGTTTGCGGGCGACATAAGGATACATTTGCGAACGTTACGCGTAATTGCAAGATAACTTGCCAATGCTCCGCCCATCGAAAAACCTATTACGTCTACTTCGTCATATTTTGATTTCAACCTGTCAAAGCAACCTGTAACTTCCACCAAGGTACTTTCAACGGTAAATTTGGAAAAGTCCGTTTCGCCGTTATGCCCCGGAACTTCGCAAGGGACGACTTCGTCGTAAAAATCCAAATATTCGTACAATCTGCCGAAATCTTTTGTATCGGTTAAAAAACCGTGTATCGTCATAACTGCCCTAGACACAGTACGCCTCCTATATTACAGTTGAATTGTAGCACTGCTACCATTTTATAGATCGGTTTTGTTTTTCCAAAAATGCATTAGCTTTACTGAAATGTCCGCATCCGAAAAATCCGTTATAAGCAGACAACGGACTTGGGTGCGCAGCCGTCAAAACCAAGTGTTGCGGATTTGTTATAAGTTGCTTTTTGGCATAAGCGTTACGCCCCCACAACATAAACACCATTCCCCGTTCGCGTTCGTTTAAATAACCGATCACTCGGTCGGTAAAAATTTCCCAACCTTTTCCTTGGTGGGAATTGGGCTTACCGCGCTCCACTGTCAAAGCGGTATTAAGCAACAAAACTCCTTGCCTTGCCCAAGGGGTAAGATCGCCGCCTTTTATACTAGAAGGATACCCTAAATCGTCATTTATTTCCTTAAAAATATTGACTAAACTCATAGGCACCATAACCCCTTGCGGAACAGAAAAACTCATACCCATAGCTTGTCCCGGATTGTAGTAAGGGTCTTGCCCTAAAATTACCACGTTTACATCGTCGTACGCAGTGTTGTCAAATGCATTAAGCATCAGTTTTTTAGGCGGATAAACTTCGGTTTGCGCATAGCGTTCCACTAAAAACGCTTTTAAATTTTTGAAATACGGTTTAGCAAATTCTTCCTTAAACAATTCGTCCCAACCGTTATAATAACGCTCCATACTAGTCACCGAACTTGTTTAATGACACCGAACCCGAAACGGGGCTTACCGTATCGCCTTCGGCAAACGTTATTATATCGCCGTTTTCGTATTCACGTACAAGACCGTTAACGCGCATATTAAACTTTTCAGACGAACCGTCGGCATTACTTACAGTATATGTTCCTACGGCAAACTGTCCGTTTACGCCTGCCGAATACATTACGTTGCGCGACATTACGATACTGTCGGTTGCCACGTCAGTATTATCTGTAATTACGTCGGTATCGGCATTTTCACTTTCGGTTTCATCCATCGGCTGTTCGCCGTCATTCTTTTTGCGACGGGCGATAATCGCCGAATAAACCAATACGGCAATTAAACACAACGCGCACGCAATACAAACTATTATCAATACCACTCTTATAATTTCGCTAGTAGACGCAAATGCCAATAACATTTTTTTGCTCCTGTTAAATATTAATTTAAAATTATTTACGACTTCGATTTAGTCCAAACAATTACAGTACCGAAAATACGTATTCCGTACGGGAATGGAACTTTTCACCCTTTTTAAGTATCGGTTTTTCTACATCGTCGTTTTGTATGTTTATAGCGTTGGGATAATACTGCGTTTCCAGGCAAAATCCCGAATTTGCTTCGTACACCGATTTACCTTGCTGTCCTTCCAAAAAGTTACCCGTATAAAACTGCAAACCGCAACAGTCGGTAAATACATCCATACAAATACCGGTTGTCGGCGAATAAACGGTTGCCGCATTATAATCGTTTAAACAATAATTATGGTCGTAACCGCCGGCAATTAACAATTGTTCGAAATCTTCTTCGATATCTTCCCCTATGGGCTTTGGTTCGTTAAAGTCAAAAGGAGTGTTGATAACAGGCGACTTGCTTACAGGAATAAGATACTTATTTACTTCCAAATAACTGTCTGCGCGTATTTGCAATACATTGTCCAGTACGCTGCCGTCGTCTTCGCCGTTAAGGTTGAAATACGTATGGTTAGTAGGATTGAACACCGTATCCTTGTCGCATTCGCCAAAATAATCGATTGCCAACGTACTGCCTTTAACGGTGTAACGCACCGCAAATTTTAGCGTACCGGGGTAACCTTCTTCGCCGTCGGGACTGACGTATTCCATTAAAATACTGTTGGTATCTTCTTCGATTGTAGCGCGGAATACGCGTTTGTCAAAGCCTTGCTCGCCGCCGTGCAGATGTGCAAATCCATGGTCGTTTTTAGCAAGTTGGTAAGTTACGCCGTTTAATGTAAAACGTCCGTCTTCGATACGGTTGCAGCACCGTCCCACTACTGCGCCCATATAGCCGCCGTTTTCGACAAGATCGTCAACTGACGTCATATTCAACGCCACGTCCACTTTGTCGCCGTTACTGTCGGGAACTTTTATAGACAGGATAGTCGCACCCAAATTACATACCAAAACGTCTATTTTGTCGGATAATTTAAACGCGGTTATTTCCTGTCTTTTATAAACACCGAATTTTTGTTGAGCTATCATAAATTAATTCCTTTAAAAGTTACTTCTTGACCGCCTTAGACTGTTTGCGGATTTCCTTTTTACGTGACAAATACTGTTTAAACAACTTCCACAAATTTTTAAACACATTGCCGTTTAACATATCTATTAACGTAAGTAGCATTTCCCTAGACAGTTTGTACGGCACAAACGTCCGCAAAGGCATTGCCATTGTGTACTTAACCGTCAATTCGTCCATATTGTGCGTAAAACACGACTTTACAATTTTAGCGACAAGCCCGTTGCCTATATCGGCTAACGGCGTGCTAACGTAAACGGCTGCGGGTTGTTCGACAAGCGGTTTTCCGTACAAAGCCAAAAACTGCTCGTCGCTAGGATAAAAACCTTCGTCCACTTGATAATAGCAGGGATATTCCTGCGACGCGTCCGCAGTTTCGTTTTCCGCATTGACTACATATTCATCGGTAAAACGGCTGTCGCACACATTGCTGCCCAATGTAATTAAATACTTGCCGCCGTTCAAAACAAACTTGCCTTGCTTTACATCGAAATGCTGCAATTCGCTTGTAGGTATTACAATGGATAACGTTTTCTTTTCCTTAGGCTTTAACGTTGCCTTAGCAAAGCCGATCAACTTTTTGCTTTCGATAAAATCGCGGCAGTCGCAGTTTGTAGAATAAACTTGCACCACTTCGGAATCGACATACCTACCTACGTTAGTAACCGTTACGTTTACCGTTATTTTGGATTTGTCCTTGTGGGTAATTGACGGAGCCGTCCACTTAAATTGCGAATAGCCGAATCCGTATCCGAACGGGAATGCTACTTCGGCATTTGCGGTAGACGTATAACGGTATCCCACAAAAATGCTTTCCTTATACAACGCTCTGTGGTAATCCTTGTCAAAGTCGTCCGCAATTTTAGGTAAATTTAAATACCAGGTTTCCGCAAGACGTCCTTGGGGAGATACGCGTCCGAATATTACGTCAAACAGCGCATGTCCGCTGTATTCGCCGCCATAGTAATCGATGAGCATTGCCTTTGCCGAATGAGAGAATGATGTATCCACCGACGAAGCGCATTGCAATACTATTACAACGTTGCTGTTGGCGGAAGTTACCGCGTCTATTACTTGCAGTTGGTTTTTAGGCAAAGACCAATTTGTACGGTCGTAACCTTCGGTTGCAGGGTTATCCCCTACAATCAAAATAACATTGTCGGAATGTTCGGCAACAAAGCGCGCTTCTTCAAGCAATTCCGCATTGCCTTTGCCGTCAGTTTGATACCCTTGCGCATAGGTAAATTCCACGTTTTCGTGTTTAAGCGCAACTATCAAGCTGTCGTGGCTTTCCGCATTGACGATACTGCTGCCGCCCCCTTGATATACGGGAGTTTCGGCTAGCGCGCCTATTACTGCCAGTTTACCGTCACTTCCGAACGGTAACAAATTGCAGTTGTTTTTAACCAGCACGCAACATTCGGCAGATAACTTGCGGGCAAATTCCCTTTGACCTTCCACGTCGTCCTTACGCGCAGTCATTGTTTTAAACTGTTTTGTTAAATCTATTACGCGGCCGATTGCCTTGTCTACGTCGGCGACATCTAACGAACCGTTTTCAAGAGCGGCGGTCACATCGGTCACGTCCCCTTGCGGCATTTCAAGGTCAAGTCCTGCTTGAATACCTTTAACGCGGTCGTCGGTTGCGCCCCAATCGCTCATAACTAATCCTTTGTAGCCCCATTCGTCGCGTAAAATGTCCGTCAGCAACTGCTTATGCTGCGAACAGTATTCGCCGTTAAGTCTGTTATACGAACACATAACAGCACAGGGATTTGTACGTTTTATTATACGTTCGAATGCCGACAAGTAAATTTCGCGCAAAGCCCTGTCGTCTATTACGCTGTCGCAATACCAACGTCCGTACTCCTGATTGTTGGCGGCAAAGTGTTTTACGCATACGCCAGCACCTTGACTGTTTACGCCTTCGATATATGCCGAAGCAAGTTCGGCGGTAAGCAGCGGATCTTCGCTGAAATATTCGAAGTTACGTCCGCAACGGGGATCGCGCTTGATATTAACTGCCGGTGCCAATAAAATGTCAACGTTTTGAGCGCGCGCCTGTTCGCCCAGCATAGCGCCGTATTTACGCGCTGCGTCAACGTCGAAACTGCACGCAAGTTTAGCAATGCAAGGAAACGCCACAGCAGGCAACGTTCCGCCTTCGACCGTTTTGCGCAGTCCTAACGGTCCGTCCGAAACCGTAACGGAATTGATGTCCAATTTGTCGATAGGAGCAGTATTCCACAAACCGCTTCCCGTTGTAAGAGCTATTTTTTCCTGCGGGGTAAGCAATGTTATTAAATTGTCATCCGCTTGTTTTGCCATTAATTCCTCCCGTAGCAGCGCTGTAATATCTGCAAGGTTTAGTAACATATTGCACAGATTAACATACGCCAATCCGCACTTACAGTGCACAACTAAGTATATTTATACGTATATCATTATACAATGTTTGCGCTACTTTGTCTATAATAATTCAAAAACAATACGACTAAATTATTACAGTTTAGTCCATAAATACGCGCATTAATTACATTTTGCAACCAATCGGTTGACAAATATCGTTTAATTACGACAGTCAGTTGATTGATTAATCAATTTAACTATGTTATAATTTTTATATCAATGCAAACACCGTATTGCATAAGGAGGCAACTATGTACAAGTTTAAAAAAGGTTTTTATGCCGATGTGCGTATAGAAGACCGTTTTGCAACAAACATACGCTTACAAAACGGACAACTGCACGAAGCAAAGGAAACCGTCGAAAAGAAAGCGTTTATACGCGTATTTGACGGTAAAATGTGGTACTACACTTCTACTAGCGACATTGACGGCATTCAACAGTCGCTAAACGAATTGTACGGTTACGCGCAAACAAATGCAGAAATCGACAAACACCCTATCGTGGTCAAGTACCAAGTAAACCAAGATAAAATTATTAAGTTTGCAAGCAACTCGGTTAAAAACATTGCGTTGCAACAAAAACTGCAACTGATTACCGAAACCGCCGAACGCCTAAAATCGGATTTATGCAATTTTAAAAGCGCGCAATATCTCGACAGATATTCGGTATACGAATTTTATTCATCCAAAGGAGCAAACATTACTTACGACTTCCAAACCTGCGGGGTTGCGTACGGAATGGCGTTTAATTACAATTCCGAAAACTTACAGGAACAACTTTCCAAATGCAAAACGTCTTTTGAAATGCTGTCGTATAGCGACGGTGAATTAAAAGAATTTGTTATGCGTTGCGAAGAATACATTAAAAACGCAAAGCCCGTCAAAGCGGGCAGTTATCCCGTAATACTTGCACCAATAGCTACCGGCGTGTTTGCTCACGAAAGTTTCGGTCACAAGAGCGAAGCGGACTTTATGTTAGGCGACGAAACAATGGCAAAGGAATGGACTATCGGCAAAAAAGTCGGCAGCGACATTTTGACCATTCGCGAAACGGGTGTGTTTGAAGGAAGCGGTTACGTGCCCTACGACGACGAAGGCACAAAAGCCACCGACACGTACCTTATAAAAAACGGCATACTTAGCGGAAGATTGCACAGCGCAACCACCGCCGCCGCATTAAACGAGGAATTGACAGGCAACGCACGCGCCATCAACTGCAATTACGAACCTATCGTACGTATGACAAGCACCTTTATCGAAGCGGGAACTTCCACTGTCGACGAATTGATTGCGGGTATACAACACGGTTACTACGTTCATTCCATTAAGCACGGTTCGGGTATGTCAACGTTTACAATTGCGCCTAGCATTGCTTACGAAATAGAAAACGGCAAACTAGGCAAACCGGTAAAAATTGCAGTATTGACAGGCAACGTATTCGAAACGTTGGGGCTTATAGACGGAGTGGCAAACGACCGCGAATTGCTCAGTTTTGTAACGGGCGGCTGCGGCAAAATGGAACAATATCCGTTAAACGTAGGCTTGGGCGGACCGCACATACGTGTTTCCAAAATGAACATACAGTAACCGACCACACAAGTCGACTGTCCGTAATCAACAACAAATAATTAGGAGCATTATATGAAAACCGAAAAAATTATACATAAAGAATCAACCAGATGTATTAACGTCGTTGCAAGCAAAGTGGAATCGTTACGCATAAACAACGATTTGGAAAATACGGTTCGCGTATACGACAACGGAGCAATCGGCGTTGACGGTACACTCGGTCACGCCGACTTTGCGCAAATGGAACAGCGCGCAAAACAAAAACTTGCGCAAGGTATAGCCTACCCCGAAACGCACGACAAAATTCAAACGCTGAATATAAACACAACTAAACACATATTCGGCGAAAAGGAATTTATACCCAAAATATCCGCTTTGCTTGAACGTTTAGCACGTGAAAATCCCGAATTTTTGTTCGGCAATAAAGTATTTTTAAACAGTATGGAACGCTCATACGAAAACTCCGACGGAACAAAACTCAATTACAAAGGCAATCAGTTTGCGCTGGGATTAACCATTAAGTACAAAGGTTCGGCAAACATAATGGACGAGTTTTACCAAGGGGAAGGCAATTATTTCGATGAAGAACAAATTTGTCGCGATGTAAAAATTAAATGCGATGCGTTTATAAATGCGTTGCCGCAAATTACCGACGACGAAGCGGTAATTATAGGCGACTTCGAACCGCTGCAATACGCCATACAGCATTTTGTTGCCGATATGTATTTCAACAAGGCGTCGTTGTTCGACGGTAAATTAGGACAAAAAATATTTAACGGCAAATTGAACGTTACGACAAACCGCAGTCCCGAAAGACAACTGTGCTTGCCGTTTTTCGATACGGAAGGCACCGTCAACGAAAACTACGTAAACAACCTTGTTAAAAACGGTGTATTCGACAAGGTAATTTCGTGTAAAAAATCTGCAACCCAATACGGTTGCGAAAACTTAGGTTCGGCGTCCGCTGCATACAACGGAGTACCCAATGCAGGGATGGGCGGTTTCGACGTAGAAAACACTGCGGAAAATTTGTCCGAATTAGTAAAGGGCAAAGCAATTTACCTGTCCAATACTGGCGGCGGAGACATGACCACGTCGGGCGATATAAGTATTCCAAGTATTGTGTCCTACCTTTACGAAGACGGCAAACTGCTAGGCAAACTTCCCGAATTTACAGTAACGGGCAATATATTCGATATACTGGGCAACGGTTTTGTAGGAGTATGCGAAAAAGGATTATTCGAATACGGCAAGCGCAAATACTTTGTTTACAAGGCAAAGTTGGTTAACAAAGCGCAATAAAACGCTTACTTATATTAAAGTTGAATTGTATAAAATGTTTTTAATAACATTACAAAAACGCCTTCGCAAATTAATGCGAAGGCGTTTTAAAATTATTTAGGAGTTATTTGAGCGATAGCGTTGCTTATTGTATCAAATATCCATTTACCGAAAAAGTTGTTGGAATACACGCTGTTTATTATCAAACTGTTTTCGGTTTGCGGTTTTAACGCTTCGTTTATTTTTGCCAAAAATTCAATGTCGGTACGGGTTAACGCTTCGACGAATATGGCTACAAGCGCATATACTACTGCAACGCTTAAAACCGCGCCGAGCAGTTTGTCGACCGCTTTCAATAATTTGAAATGTTTAAACGGCTTTTTAACGAAGTGCGCTATAATGCCGTAAATAATGGCAAGCACTATTACCGTTAAAACAATTGCCACAATAGTACATACCTTTTCGTTAGCGATTAAGCCCGAAAACCACTGTTGCGGATATTTAAACAAATAGGACGTGCCTACGGCAACCGCGACGATTCCCAGCAGAGCAAGCAGCTGACTGATAAACCCGCGTATTAACCCTACTATAAGACCTATAACCGCAATTGCGATAATTACATAATCTATAATTTGCATTTAAATTCTCCTTAATGTTTAACGCATTGTTTAGCGTTTTAGGCGTCCGCCTTAAAATCAATGCGGACATATCCCGTATCGACGGTGACGTTTAAAACCTTATTGCTGCCGTTTGCAGCAGTTTGGTTGCTTAAATTGGATTTACCCGTACCTACCCTTGTAGTTATATTGTAATCGTTTTTGTCGCCCAATACCGTACCGTGTACCGAACCGGTATCCGTTTTGACCGTAATACTGTTTGCCGTTGCGTCGAAATTTATGCTTCCCGTATCGGTATCGATATACAGCGCATCAGCGGTAACGTCGCAATTGATCGAACCCGTATCGGCGCGCAATTCAACCCGTCCGCTTGCGGAAATTCCGTCAACGTTAACCGAACCGGTATTAGTAGTTGCAGACAATTCGCGGCACGTTATTTTGTCAAGATTAACCGACCCCGTATTAGTTTCGGCATTCAATACGTCAACCGTTATGCCGTCGATATTGACCGAACCGGTTTTTGCAAAGCACTTAACCGACGCAAAAGCCACATCCGTTACTTTAATTCCAGCAGTAGACGCACTGATTGTTAAATCAGATTTAACAAACAATTCCGTCTGCGGAATGTATACCGCTATAAAACGCTTATTACCAAACCCGAAAAAATGGATTTTTACATTATCCCTTTCGGTTACTTTTAGCGCAGATGTGTTTTGATCGTACGCAACTTGTATGCTTATATCGTCATCATTAGGATTAATGTATTTGACGGACAGTTTTTCTTCGTCGGTAGGCAAAATATACACTGAATAATTGTCAACATCCAGTTCGATTTTAGACAAGCCGTTCAATTCATCGGCGCCGTAATCCACTACCGTATCGGCGCTTTCCAAGTTGTGGTTAAATACACCGGACAAATCACCCCAAGAAAAGTTTTTCAAAGTGTCGCCCCCGAAAATGCCAACCATTACAAGTCCGGCTATTACAAGTATAACGCCTATGGATACAAATACTGCGGCTACTTTTTTCATTACGCCACCTCCTTGCCGTCAAAACTGTTTTTGATAGTTTTGGCAAACGATCTACACATATCGAAACACGGTTTAAACAGAGCAGCCATACCGAATGTACAAATAAGTCCCAAACCCAGTACAGCAATGCCCGCGCCTACAAGCAACCAGTCGGCTGCGCCCACAAACGCTCCTGCAATGCAGCCTATACCGCCGATCACCATTCCTACACCGCTGACAAACATACATATAACCGTACCCCAAACAAAGAATGCCACGCTTACAAGGCAAATAGTCATAAGTATTTTTGCAACAAGCGCAACTGCATTTGTGTTACTCTTGGACTTACGGGATTTTTCGACGGTAGTTGTTTGTTGACAAGAGCCGTTTTCCGCATTGCTAATTTTGTCGTCATTATTTTGCTTCTGCGTTTTGTTTTGCTTAACGTTATCGGGCTTGTTGACATTTTTGGAAATGAAATCGCCCAAAACGTAGTAAACGGGTATCGTTAAAAATATTACCCAAGCAGGATGCCACGCGTGAGCGTAAAAGCCCAACACAAGGAAGCAAAACGTTACGAATACGGGATAAGCGAATATGCGCCAATTACGACGGTTGATTGCTTGTATTAATGTTACTGCCGTAGGCATAAGCAAAAAGATTAACCACGCCGAATGCCACAAATTAAAGCACGCGCCCAAAACAAAGAATATAAGCACGCATAACACAGCGACAAGTCCGCTTGCGGATTTTGTTCCTTTGCTGACATTTTGTTTTGTTTGCGCACCGTTGTTTGCGCAAACGCTTGTTTTACTTTCGGATTCCGCATCGACATTAACGCTTTGAGCGACGCGCGCTTTTTGCTCGTTATGTTCTTCAATACGTTCGGCGCGCTTTTCATCGCGGCGTTCGGCAAAAGTTTTGCGTTTGGGCGTTTCCACTACCGATTCCGTTTGTTCGTCGAAAGCGTCATCGATGTCGTCCGAATCGGCATAGATGTATGCGTCTACTTCGGGGTTTTCCTTGTCACCGTTGTAAAAGTCGACAAGTATTTTGTTAGCCACGTCGTAAGGGTTGCCGAACTCCGATATTATATATTGTTCGCGCAATCCCGCGTCGATTTTGTCGGCAAACAGTTCGTTGTAGTAATCCAACACGCGTTGCTGTTCCGCCTTGGGCAAACCCGATATTCCTTTTTTTAGTTGTTTTTCCCATTCATATTTTGTCATGTTTAATTTCCTCTACGAATAAACTCGGACAATCTGTTAAGTTCGTTTATATCCGCCAAAAAACTTTTAATCTTGGCTACGCCTTGCGGCGTTATGCGGTAGTATTTACGCAACCGTCCGTTGTACTCCTTAGTCCGCGTAAGCAAACAACCGCTGCTTTCCAACCGCTTTAATATGGGGTACAAGGTTGATTCGCTTATTTCTATGTACGGCGAAATGTCGCTTATTATCTTGTAGCCGTAAGACTCTTCCTTGCGAAGCGCCGACAAAACAAACACTTCCAAAAAGCCTTTTTTTAATTGAGCGTCCACAGACATACCCCCTTTTGCTAATTATTTCCTAATTTTAGTTATTGTTGCACTTTGACGGTTTAATTTACAACTGCTTGTGCGTAACGTTGCACTTGCGCGAAATAAGTTGTTACCGCCAATAATACTAAAACATAAACCAAAAGATTGAAACGCTTAATACCCTGTTTCGCCTAATACTATACATTACATAGTATTGCTTGTCAAGAGTTTTTGTACATATTTTTAAAATTTTTTGCAAAAAAATATGCAAATTTTTGTGTGACGGACACGCAAATTAACTTTAACGTCCATAATGACCGCATTGTGATATAATGTAATAAAACTAAATTGACAACAAATTTTAAAGGGTACAAACAATGGCACAGCATATAATCGTAACCGAATACAATGCCGAATGGGCGGATATGTTTAAAAAGGAAGCGGAATTGATAAAAAATATTTTAAAGGAAAATTGCGTTGAGATTTACCATATAGGCAGTACTTCGGTTAAAGGACTTAAAGCAAAACCCATTATAGACATTATGCCCGTTGTACGCAGTTTACAAAAGGTGGATAAAATTGCCCGCGAATTTGAAAAAATAGGATACGAATATTTAGGGGAGTTCGGAATTGCCGGCAGACGTTACTTGCGCAAAGGCGGAAACGAACGTACACATCAAATACATATTTTTGAAGAAAACAACAAAACAGACATCGAAAGGCATATCGCCGTTAGAGACTACTTGCGAGCGCACAAAAGCGTCGCCGACGAATACGGACAATTAAAAGAAAAACTTGCCCTACTGTTCCCTTACGACATAGACGGCTACTGCGACGGGAAAGACGAATTTGTTAAAAAATTAGAAAAAACGGCACTCGAATGGAAAAACAAGTGAACCGTTTGCGTAAATTTTACAATGATTATTTAAAGCGCAATGCACCTTTTTTAATACGTAATGCGAAATTATGGTGACTTTTAAGTTTAATTCTGGATTGCTTCGTCGCTGCCGCTCCTCGCAAAGACGAATAAAGTCAATGTGCGGTGGGTAGGAGTCTGCCTACCCTACGAATAATTGATTATTCATAATTAATTCATTTATAGTGCGGCTCGTATTACTCGCCTAGATTTCTCCACGCGTTCGCTTCGCTCACTTGGTCGAAATGACATAATATTGAGTTGGTCGAATAATGTTTATTGTCGCTTTGCTCTATAAACATTGGCGTTCGCAACTGCGTTGCTCGGCTAAGGACGACCGACATTCACCTAATTCCGCAGCGTATCCCCTAATTTGTAACACTTAGTGTTGATTAATGTCGCCAACATTACGCATTAAAAACATATGTCATCCTGAGCGGCGCCGTAGGCGTAGTTTCGCCAAAGGACGGCGAATGTTGCGAAGGATATAAGAACAAACGGATAATCGTACATACCGTATTCCTAGATGTTTCGACGCGCAACTAAGTTGCTTGCTCAACATGACATATAAAATGAGTTACTGCAATTACGCATTATAATGGAATAATTCGGTAGGCAAGGGCACGACGCGTTTAGCGCATATCCACAGTGCGGATTGCGTAGCCAAAGCGTGCAAGACGAGGCGGGTGCGGATTTGGCATACGTGACTGTAATTTTATTGATCACACTTTTATTTACTACACCAACCCGTAAGGGCTTCCTAAGCCCGTAGAAAGGGGTGGATGCGAGGCAAACAAGGCGAACGCGAATGAGCGTACTAAGTCGTACGTGACTGAGCGTGAGTCCGCAGTTTAACAAAGCAGACGCCCCTTTATACGGGCTTAGGGGGTTTGGATTTGCTCAAAAACGCAAAGTAACTACACTTAATTCCCGCATTGTAAATATATCGTTTTTTGTCGGCGCGCCGACCGAAACAGCGTTCGAACTCCTGATACGGCGACAAAAAGTAAAAGTTCCAGTTATTTAAAGTTTTGTACAGTTTGCCCAAGTCAGTGGCAGTTTGCTTTACTTCGTCCAAGTCGCTTAACCGTTCGCCGTAAGGCGGGTTGCTTATGTTTACGCCGTAACTCGCATTGGACTTAAAATCCTGCGCTTTGCGGATATTGAACTTGATGTAATTGTCCACTCCCGCTTGTTTTGCGTGATACTTTGCAATGCTTATCGCTTCGCTGCTGATATCCGCGCCGATAATATTTAACGGGCGGTTAACGCGAATTTGTTGCGCTTCGTCCAACGCAAGCGCGTAGGCGTTGTTATCGACGCAAGTCCACTGTTGATAAGCAAACGTCCGTTTTAGCCCGGGGGCTATCTTCAACGCCTTAATTGCCGCTTCGATAGGTAAAGTTCCGCTTCCGCAAAAAACATCGGCAAAAGCTTTGTCGGGGTTCCATACAGACAAGTCGATTAATGCCGAAGCGGTTGTTTCCTTTAACGGGGCGGAGTACGCCAAAGTACGGTAACCGCGTTTGTGCAGTCCCGCGCCCGATGTGTCAAGGTTGACCGAACACACGTCATTTGTTATATCGAGTTCCACCTTGTATTCGGCTCCGTCTTCGGCTAATATGCCGTACTTTTGCTGTAAAACGGACACTATTGCTTTTTTGCCTACCGACTGCACCGAATGGTGCGCAAACAGCGTGCTGTTTACAGTTTTGGTAACTACAACCGTCCTGCCGTTTTTGTCGACGTAGTCGCACCAGTTTATTGTACACAGTCCGTCAAACAGTTCGTCGAACGTCGTTGCGGAAAACTCCGCAAGGTTAATTAAAACACGTTCACCGCTACGCAAAAACATATTTAAGCGCGCAACGTCCAGCCAACTGCAATTGTCTACTGCAATTCGTCCGTTTATTGCGCGAGTGTCGGGATAACCCAATAACATAAGCTGACGCTTAACTACCGCTTCAATTCCCGAAGCCACAGGAATAAGTAATTTCATAAAACTATTGTAACACAAACACAGCAAAAAACCACGCAAATTTGCGTGGTTTTTTTGTTTAATATTCAAATAGAACAATATCGGTAATTATAATTTCCCCGTCGGCAGTAATAGAAAATATCCAATAAAAACGGTCGTCCGATGTTTTACCTTCCCAATTTAAATTTAGCATTAAAAAGTCGAAGTCGCTGCGAATTTCGGTTATTTGTTTTCCGTCGACTGTGCCTGTACCTTCGCATTCGACGCGACAACTGTTTTTATCATTACCTTGATATACTTTAATTTGTATAGTTGCCTTTATTTCTACGTCGATTTTTTTCCAATTGTCACCGCTTATCGAATATATTCCGTCTATATTTACTTCGAATTCATTGCGTATTTTTACGATATTTAAAACCTTTTTTTCTTCGCCGCTAATATATTTGTCGTAAATATATAACGACATAACTCCGTCATTTACTTCAAGTTGGTACAATCTGCCGTCCGAACTACTTATGTAATAAACATATCTTTCGTCCAAATTTATACCGTCAAGATAAATTTCCGTATTTAACAGTACATTTTTGGAATATGCTTGCCCTTCGATATTTATTTGCAAGTTAAAAAACTCGTCAAAAATTTCCAAGCCTGTAATTTGCAAATCAAGTCCGTCAAACGAATATTGCCATTCGAAGTTGGACCACTGTTCGTTAGTTCCGTAATTTAGATACCGGAAATTGAAATTAAGATTACTGAAAAATCCGTATTCTTCGATATCGTAGCTTTCCACATTGCCGCTTAACGTATACTGCGATTTACTTAAAAAGGAAAACAATCCATTGTCATTAATATCTAATTCGGGTTTAATAAGGTCTAAATTTAGCGTTATATCGAAATTATCCCCCTTAAAATTTTGCATATGTTGACCAATGGGCAAACGGACAAGACGGACAGTACTGTTTAATTTAATTGTTGTGGCATAAACCGAACCGTTTTGATGGTAAACGTGAACTTCCGAAAACTCGTATTCGCCTTGCCAATTTTTGTATTCAAAATAGTAGACGTAATTGTCTATATCTTCCAAACCCCAAGCGTCAACGTTAAACGTTGCATAATTTGAACTTTCGTAGCTTTTATAGTTGGTATCAAAAGATTTGTTACCGATATTTACCCGCAAATTTTCATTGATGTACGAATATTTGCGGAGTACTAACAGTCTGTCCTCAGCGCACACGATTATTAAATTTGTACCGCCGGTTTCGGTCTTGTAAAGACTTCCGCTACTGGCATCATAATAATCTTTCGTATAATTACAATCGAAAAACTCAAACAACGGTTGGTCTTGTAAATCGTCGTAATTTTTACTTCCTTTTTTGTCATTATTAAAAGTGCTTACCGTTGCAGTAAAATAAGTTTTGCCGTCAACCGAGTTTTCGGCAAATTCCGCTTCCAAATTTACGCTTACCACTGACCATTGCTTGTCGTAAGCAACTTTAACGCTTTGCACCCCTAACGCGTATTTTACAAGCACAAAATCTTTATCGTAATATACTTCGTCCTTTTTCGATATTGCTTCATACGAACAGCAAAGCTGCCCCTTATCGTTACGGTATAAATCCAAAACGTTAATTTGTCCTACGCTGTTCCAACCTTCCAAATATCTGCGTTGGAATGCAAAATACGCATAACCTTGTTCGCATTCTTCCAGTATTACAACACCCAACCGTTTACTGTACGATACTGCCAGTTCCCTGTTCTCGTACCAAAACGTTGCTTCGCGCCTTTCGTTATCGGGATTGCCGTAACCGTATTCCCAACCCGTTTGAAATACTTCCGCTTTGTCCGATCCGCGCAATGTAAAGGATATTGCGTAGTTTGTATTCGAATCGTAATTGACTATAAACGGTATTATACTATCAAATTCGCAATTGGCGGAAATTACAAAATCGGCATTATCAAGAGTTGTTTTTTCCGCGTTTGACGAACTGTAAAATTCAACACGATCAAAATTATCCAAATTATTCAAAATAACGGTTACTTGTTTATTTGTCACTGCGTCTACGTCTATACGTACACGCATTACGTCAAGACCGAACAGCTTTTGCGAAATTGTTATCTTGTCGCCGTTGCGCACATCGTTTGTAATGTCTAACACGCAGTAAAGGTTGGAATGATTTGCGTTAGTGTTAGCGTCGGCTATTTCGTAATAACGGTATTGTTCGTCTTTTGACGTATCGAAGTTGATTGTTGAATTTTGTTCGTCTCTGCGTAAACATTGCGAATCAACGCACAACCCTTCGTAATAGATTGTAGGAATGTCTAAATTAAACGTAGTAAATATTTTGTCATTGGATACAAAAACGGGATCTTCGCCCTTGTCTGCTTGGGGTTGCTTGGGTACTACTTCCAAAGTTGTGCGGTAGGAAAAACCTTCGACGTTAACCGTAACATTGTGTTTGTTAGACGTAGAATTAATTAAATTTACATTCAAATACAAATCGTCGCTTGCGCTGCATTCGTCAAAGGCTACGTTAATTGCAGTATCAAGTTTTAGGTTGATATCAAAGTTCCAATATCCGTAAAAGCCGACATTCGGATCGTCTTTACCGCTGTCGCGACTAGTAAACGACATTGCAATATTGTAAGTATTTATCGCGGAATTGTTAAATACTTTGTAAATATTTTTCAGCAATTCTTCGCCGCCTAAACCGTAATCTTGGGATACTGACTCGAATAATGCGTAATCTAAATCAACCGAAGTACCGTTAAACTTAAACAATTTGTTGTATTTAAAGCCATCGCCGATTTCATCTTCCTGACGGGTCGCACGGGCTAATACGTTTAAATCGAATTTATCCAAAGTTTTGTCCAATGCGTATACGACAAATCCGTCCGTCATTGTCAAATGTCCTTGACCCGACTTAAACAACTTGGAGCCTTGCTTGACAGTTATATTTTCAAGCAGTTTAGCACCGTTTTGGGTCATTATATCAATACGGACATAATTCCAGTCACCGGTTACATTGCCGTCCGTATCAACCAATTGCTCGATTGAGGCAGGTATTACAAGAGTTTTAACGGAGTCCTTTAAATCCTCGATTACAAACTGTTCGGACATATACTTTGTGTCCGACGGAATTACTACTTCCGTTTCGCCGTTACCTGCAACAAAAGACGTCAAAACGCGTTTGCCGTTAATATTTTCGTAGACAAATTCCGAATCGCGCGTTTCAACAGAACTTTGAACGTCCTTAAAATACTTGTCGTTTAACTTTTGAAATTGCTCTTGCGTAAAACGGTGCTTTACGTTTTGGTCTATTTTACGGTACTCCGCTACGTCAAGCTTAAACACGTCGCCTAAAATATCGGCAATCTCCGACAATGTTTTGGCGTTTCCTGTTTGATAAAAGTCCGCTCCGTTGGGAGTGTACATAGTTTCGTTATGAGAATACATCAAAAATTCCTTTTGAGAATTTCCGTAAAAATACATATCGTAATCGTTGCCCGTTGCAATCCAATCTCCGCCCGTTTCGACAACGGTAAAATAGTAATCGTCGGAATTTTCGAAAACGATTTCTATTTTCATCATCGACTCGATGTCGTTGTATTTTTGATACGAATATATGTTGACGGTATTATCTTGCTCGGTAATTACCATATTTACATCGGGTATGTATACGGGAATGTTGTAAATGGTTTCTTCGCCAAAGTAATTGATTATGCCGTCGCCCAAGCACAGCGACATTTGCAGTGCTACAGTATAAATTTGCTTTACAGCAAAGTCGTATCCGTCGCCGTCCGACTTGTATTCATCCTTTAAAAGTATATCCGCAATACCGTTTAAACCGTTCGAATTAAGGCTCGAAGCAGCATAAACCATATTTTTATAAACGTCAGTCTTGCTCGCGGACTTGTCTAAATCGTTAACGAAAATACCGTTATCTTTAAGTATTGTAACTATTTTTTTGCGGAAAGATACAAATTCCGCATTGAAACTTGCTTTGTCGGTACCGTCCGGATTGCAAGCGATAAGCACAATACCGCAAAGTACAATAATTAACAACAACGTAACAATTAGCAGTTTCCTTTTCATAGTAAACCCCCTATAATTTTGTAAATTTAAATCATACGAATTAATTAGGACGTAAAGACATTTCGCCGTACGGCAAGTTTTTTGTTTACTGCACCGTATATAACAAATTTTTTATACGTTCACTAATTATAGTTAATGCGACAATAGGATATCATTAATTTTAGTAAGTGTCAACGATGTTATTAACAAAAGTTTGTTATACTAAATAAAACTAACATAAGTAAGTAGACTGTCGGGAGAAAAAATGGAAAAAGAGCATATATTATTCGGACAACGTTTAAGAGAACTGCGCGAGGAAGCGGGACTAAGCATGCTTCAACTTGCAAAAGCAGTAGGCGTAAGCGACGCGGCGGTTTGCAAATGGGAAAACGGTATTGCCGAACCTAAAATTACGTACTTAACCCGACTTGCAGAGTTTTTTAACTGTACGATAGATTATCTTGTCGGCGTAGAAGATATTTATACTTCCGATCCGCCAAATGCCGTAATAAAAACTTCGGACGGCAAAGACGTTACGCCATCGGCTTCAACAAAAAGAAAACTGCCTATTTCTTCCGTAACGATGACCGTTTCGTCGGAGGATCGCAAACTGATAAAGTCAATTCAAAATTTAAATCCCGAACGACGCGCCCTGCTTAACTAAACGGTAAATGCTTGGAATAATGTCGCCCCGTCCGAAAAGCCCGATAAAAAACCGACATAATAATGCATAAAAGCAAATAATTTAATACAAACGTTTTTAATAAAAATTAAAGTATATTCCGTTACATCAACTCAAAAACACTCGCATAAAAAGTCAAAACAACAACAAATAAACAAAGCAAAACGTTACGGCGTAAAAACCGTAACGTTTTTTTGCGATAAAATTTGTATAAAAAATAATAATCTCAACTACTCAAAATACGATTAGTATTACTCGGATTTAAACACATACATCAATTTGCAAAAAAGGCTACCGCAATAGCGTTGGGACCAACGTGCGTACCTATTGTACTGCCTATTAAATGTACGGGAATATTGTCCGTTTTGCCTTTCCACAGTTGTTCGCTGTCATTTAAATACTTTTGCAAATAATCGTCGTTTAGCCCCGAATACGCCAATGCGTACGGCATATTAAAATTTATTCCGCCGCATTTATTTACCAACTGCATAAGCAAGTTGTTTCCCTTTTTAGAGCCAATTGCTTTGCCTGCAAGTTTCACTTCGCCGTTGACGACCGATATAACCGGTTTAATGGACATCAATTCGCCCGCGAACGCCGTAACCGACGAAATACGTCCGCCTTTACGCAAATATTTTAAAGTATCCAACACCGCTAAAACTTGTATTTTGTTTTTTGCCTTGTTCAATTCCTTTTCGGTTTCGTCAAGCGTTGACGCATTGTCGGATACAAGTTTAATTGCGTAATTTAACAGTATGCGTTCCCCTATGCTGGCATTTAAACTGTCCACAACGCGAACTTTGCCGTTAAACTTTTTGGAAGCTTTTACCGCACAGGAATACGTCCCCGAAAGTTTAGACGATATTGTTACTGCAAGCACGTCGTCACCGTCCTTAGTTAGTTCGGCAAACGTTTCCGCCCAACGGTATTCGTTTATTTGACTTGTTTGCGGAAGTTCGTCGCTTTCTATTAACTTTTCAAAAAACTGTCTGTTAGTAAGGTTTATGCCGTCCAAATACTCGTCATTGCCGAACCGTACTTGCAACGGCATTAACGCTACGCCCATTGTTTGCGCTTCGTTTATGTCTATGTCCGAAGCGGAGTCGACCACTATTTTAATCATTGCCTTTAACCACCTTTTCGTAATACTTTTGTATGTTGTCGCAAATTGCGCTTAACGAACGGTAAAAAAAGTCCCGCTGTTCGTCGGTAAAATCCGCGCTTGCAAAAAGCACTGCTTTGTCTATTTTGCTTATTACGTCGGTTGCAATTTGCTTGCCTTTGTCCGTTAGCGTAATTACAGCATTGTACGAGTCGACGTCGTACACAACATAACCGTCGTTGCGCAGTTGCTTTAACGCGCGGGATAGCGCCGACTTATCCTCGTAAGTTAAACGCATAAGTTCGCTTGCGGTAAGCCCTTGTTTGCGTTCGCTAAGATAATAAATACACATTACGTGTATGCTTTTTAAATTGTACCGTTGCATTTCAACTTGTTTGATTTTTTGCACCGTTTTGTTTATCTTCATTACGGTAACGGTGAAGTTTTCGAATACGTTTTCCATAATTTCCTCCACTTGTTGATTTGTCAACAAGTATACATTATATTCAAACGGTTGTCAATTAATTTGTTGACAAATCAACAAGTTTCAATATAAAAACCAAACGAGCGAATTGCAATCGGTTTACAAAAGTTATTAGGGCATATTGTTGCAAAAACAACGGTAAAAAAATTACAATAAAGGGAACGAAAAAATTTAAAATTCTCGTTCCCTTTGCTTATTTACAAATTGTTATTTAATATTTAATTTTGTCTATTAAGTAACCTGCTAAAACTAATGTCACTCCTATAACAGTTAAAAAAAAATATACAGTTAAACGGACTTCAATTTGTGCTTAACCAGTAAAAATATTTTTACAATTCCGCACGCAAACAGCAGACAAGCCGAAACTATAATGACTGTAAACATATCGGGTACAAAAGCCTTTACTACCCACAGCGGGGTAGAAAAGAAAATCTGTGGCAATAATAATAGAGTTACCGGCAGTATTAAATGTAAAAGCGTAAGCAACAAAACCTTTACCCACAGTTTTCCGCTTGCAAGCATTTTTTTGTAATGTGCAATCAAAAATATAGGCAGTACGGCTATTGCAAAAACTAATAAATAGATAAAATCGTACAACAAATGTTTTAAGACATATTCATTTGCGCCTATTTGATTTGGCTCATCGCCCATAATCATAAGAACAACTCCCCAATCAATTCGGTCCATCATATCTTTACCGACAAAATAGTCGTTAGTGTTTACTGCAATGGCAATTCCTATTTCACTTTCGGGCAAAATATACACCACCGACATTCCCGTTTCAACAAGTCCGCTATGGCGCAATGCGGGTTGTTTAAGCGGTTCATTTATTAAAGTCCAACCCATAGCGTATCGGTACGGAATATTTGCTTCCACTTCAACGCCTTGATAAAACATTTTATTTATGCTATCGGCAGATATTATTCCTTTACCGCCGTTTAAGTACATTTGCAGATATTTGCCAAGGTCGGAAACAGACGATGAAAGATATCCCGCAGAAGTTGTTATCCAAGCGCTGTCGGAATTTGAAAATTTTGCATTTGTCTTAGTATTGATGCCGAACCAACTTTCATAGCCTTGAATAAGCCCGTTTTCCTTTGCCTTACCGATATCGGCAAAAGATTTTGTCATGCAAAGAGGAGCAAAAATATTATCGGTAACATAACTTGCATAATCGGTACCGCTTACTTTTTCGACAACTTTACCCAATAAAGAATAATTGACATTTGCATAAGTATGTACGCCTTGCTTGCCTACTATTTTATAATTAGTTAAATTTTGATGTTCGCCAAGACCGCTTGTATGGTTAAGCAGTTGAATTATCGATATGTTGTCGCCGTCGGTGGCATTAGGTAAATATTTGCTTAATTCGGCATTTAAATCGATTTTGCCTTGTTCCGCAAGTTGCATTATACAAAGCGCAGTAAACGATTTGCTTACCGAGCCAAGTAAATACGGAACGTCGGGACTTTCACAATCCCCGTAGGATTTAGAAAATAAAGTAGTTTCCTTATCTACTATTGCTATTGACAATGACGGGAAGTTGGCTTTTGTCGTAACGTCGTTAAGATAGTCGTCTATACTTTTATAAATATCGGCGTTTTCGCTATCTGTATAAGCAATGGCTACCGAAGCAGAAAAACCGCAAATAGACATAAAAATCACTGCTACAACACATAAGTATTTAATTATTAAAAACCGTTTATTTGTTTGACGCATTATTCTTTCTCCGCTAATTACCGTTTGCCGATTAATTTTTATACCGAATATTTATTTATACAAAATCTACGCTTTGTTTACTTGGAATACTTGTCAATCAAGTAGTCGATGTAGTAATCGGGGTTAAAGTCTTCGCCCGTAGCCAAACGCAAAATTTCGTCGGGATATTTAGACGAGCCGTACTTGTGGACGTGTTCCTTTAACCACTCGTTTACTTGCGCGGTTGTACCGCTTTGCAAACTTTGCTCGACGTTAAAGTCCTTGCTCATATAGTGATACAGCTGCGAAGCAATTGCACTGCCCAAAGCGTATGTGGGGAAGTAACCGAAATTGCCGTATGCCCAATGAACGTCTTGCAAAACGCCTTCGGTATCGCTTTTAGGAGTAATACCGAAGTACTCGGTAAATTTTTCGTTCCAGTACTTAGGCAAGTCCTTTACTTCCAGTTCGCCCGAAATAACCTTTTTTTCAATTTCGTAGCGGAGCATTACGTGCAAAGGGTATGTAAGTTCGTCCGCTTCGGTACGGACAAAACTGCGTTGTACGTTGTTGATATGTTTTAAAAATTCGTCAAGCGAAACGCCCTTTAATTGCCTTGCAAACGTCTGTTGCAGTTTGGGGTAGTGCACCGTCCAAAACGCGCGACTGCGCCCTATTACGTTTTCGTAAAAGCGGGATTGGCTTTCGTGCAAGCCCAAACTTGCACCGCCGTAACTTAGCGTGCCATTTAACGCTTTGTCGCACTGCTGTTCGTACAAGGCGTGACCCGTTTCGTGAATGGCGGAAAAAACAGACGAATCGAACTTGTTAGCATAGTAATGGTTTGTTATGCGCACGTCGTCGGTACCGAAACCGCTTGTAAAGGGATGTTCGCTTAACTTCATAATACCGCGCGATTTGTCAAAACACATAACGTCGCGCAGATATTCGCAAAACTCCTTTTGCTTGTCCTCCTCAAACGGTTGCACTGCCCACTTAGGCGCAACGTACGGTTTTGCGGTGGCTTGTTTTACAAAGGGGACAAGGCGCGTACGCAATGCGTCGAAAAACTTGTCGTACTTGGCTTGGTTGTAATGCGGTTCGTACATATCCAGCAAAACGTCGTAGCCTTGTAAATCGTCGGTTGCAAGCCACTTGGTTTGCTTACGGCAAAAATCCACTATTTTTTCCAAATACGGGCGGAACAGTTCGAAGTTGTTTTCCGTCTTGGCTTTTACGTACACGGGGTAAGCCTTGGACGTCAATTCGCTGTACGCCGTATATTCGTCTTGCGGTATTTTTTTAGTATCGGAAATGTTTTTGTACGTCACTTCTATTTCGTGGCGCATAACGCTGTCCAAACGGTCGCGGTTGCTATACAAAACGGCTACCGCTTGTTCGAAATCGGGATCGGTTACAAGTTGGTAACTCATTTCGCTCATTACCGCAACTTGTTCGCTGTCCGCCATAATGCTGTTTTCCGCCGCGTCCGTTTCCATATCCCAACTTACAACAAAATCCAAATATTTAAACATCAATATTTTGCGACGTTGCTTTTTGTAAAATTCCAACGCTTTTTCCATTGTTTTACTCCTTTATATTTCTGCCAGACCAAGCAAATAGTCTGCCGAACAATCGAATAATTTGCACAACGTAACTATTTGACTGTAACTTAATTCATAATACCCTTGTTCAAATCGGGCATAATTCGGTTGCGACATTAAAATAGAACCGCCCGCTTCCTTTTGCGTGAATCCTGCTTGTTTCCTTGCAGTCGCCAAACGTTTTCCTACTTCTTTTTTTAATTCCATAAAATATTTCCTTGTGATTTGTTATCATTAGTTATATCATTTTGTGATATAAAACACTTGACGGTATTCGCAAAATGAGATAAAATAAATATGTCGCAAAGTGATATAAAAGAAAAGTATTATGGCTACAAGAGTAAAAGCGGAAGTAATTGAAAAATATCGGAAAGATAACAAATTGACGGTTGAAAAATTCTGCAACAAATGCAGTATTTCAAAGCAGACATACTATCGGCTTATGCACGGTAATTTAAATATCAACGCATTGACGCTAATTAAAATATACAATGCGACAAGATTACTATGCTCCGAAATACTTGAAGTAGACGATTAGCGCCGTAAAATTAAAACACTGTAAAGTTTAGACGGTGTTATGTGCGGTTATTCGGCGCAACTACGCAATCACAGTGCATTAAGGCAATGCGACTAAACAAAAACAGCTTTACCCGTATTTAGGGCGAAGCTGTTTTTTATTTAACGGTATTACGGTATTAAAATTGCGATTTTTGCGTTACGCATTTTTTGTCAGGTCTGCCTTCAACGCGCGTTTTTCGGTGATTTTTTTATCCAAAAAGCGTACAAGGAATTTTAAGCCTATTATTATGCCCGCCATTACAATTACGTTGACAACCACAAATATTATGCGATAAACGTTGAAATCGGAATACAAGAACGTCGGGTCGGACTTCTTCATTTTGAACAAGTCGCTGACAAACGCCATTACGGGCGAGTAAAAGAATATGCAAAGTACGGTACCGACTACGCCTATTGCCCCTATTACGATGTTGAACTTGTCATACGGGAACAGCAATATTAACAATGCTGCAACGCCGGTAAAGGTAAAACTGAACATTGCAATTGATGTGATTTGCGATGTAGTAAGACCTAACACTCCGCTAAACGCATATGTCATTGCTACCGACAAGAACATTGCAATGCCGCTTGGTAATGTACGTTTTAACACGTTAGGAATAAACTTACCCGTAATAAGCGCTTTGTTCGGTTTTAATGCAAGCAAGAATGACGAAATACCTATTACAAAAAATTCCGCCGACGCCAAGTGCTGCGCTTGGAACGGGAAACTTTGCCGTATAATCAAGCACAAAATGGTGGTCAACACTACCATTGTAGTTTTCATCAAAAACAGCGAAGCGCTGTTTTGAATGTTGTTTACGACTTGTCTGCCTTCGGCAACTACTTTGGGCATTTGACTAAACTTGTTGTCCATAAGCACAAGGTTGGCAACTGTTTTAGCGGCGTCGGTTCCGCAACCGACGGATATTGCGCAGTCGGACTCGCGCATTGCCAAAATGTCGTTTACGCCGTCGCCCGTCATTGCAACGGTATGCCCCGCTTGCTTAATCGAGCGGACAAGTATTGCCTTTTGTTCGGGCGTTACGCGTCCGAAAACGGTATATTGGTTGGCAACTTCCGCAACTTGTTCGTCGGTCATACCGTCAAGCGAAATGTATTTGTCGGCGTCCTTTACGCCCACTTTGCCCGCAATTACCGATACCGACAATGGATTGTCGCCCGAAATAACTTTGATGTCGACGTTGTTTTCCTTAAACCACTGTATGATTTCGGGAGCGTCCTGTCGGATTGTATCGGCAAGCGCTACTATTGCAATAGGTTCTAAACCATCGGCAGTACCGTTTGCGGAAATAGCCTTTTTGCTGCGTCCTACGGCAAGTACGCGCAAACCCTTTTTAAGCAATTCGTTACACGTATTGTTAAACGATTTATTCGTCTTTTTAAACATAAATTCCGCAGCGCCGAAGGCTATCGTACCATGCCCCTTGACGCTTGCTGCGGAATACTTACGCGCCGACGAAAACGGCAAATGCGCCGTCGTATCGAACGGTACGGCATCGCCGACATACGTCTTTAACGCTTTTGCAGTCATATTGTCGTCGCCTGTGGCGCTAAGTATCGTTGCAATGTACGCCTTTATATCGTCTTCCGTCCCTACAAGTGGAATGACCGAATCGACAGTCATAGAGCCGTCGGTAATGGTACCCGTTTTGTCAAGGCACAACGTGTCTACGCGGGCAAGCATTTCGATACAGGGCAATTCGCGCACAAGCACCTTTTTACGCGCCAACTTCAAAGCGGCAACGGCAAGCGCAACGCTTGTTAAAAGTACCATTCCGCTAGGGACCATTCCCAGCATAGAGCCGTTCATTGCCAGCAATGCTTTGTCTACCTTTTGCACTATTTCATTTTGTTGATTGTTAATGAAGTTTGCAAAGTACACCGAAAATTCGTTTGTGCCGAACATAGGTAAAATATTTTCGTGGCACAAAAGCGTTGCTATACCTAACGGGAAAATTATAATTGCAATAAACTTAATAATACGGCGGATACCTTTCATCAATTCCGAAGGGGGCATCTTAGCCTTTTTAACGCGCGCAGACAGTTGCTCGACGTAGTTTTCCTTACCTACTTTATCGCAACGCGCAGTGCAATTGCCCGAAATTATATAACTGCCCGAATACAGCGTGTCGCCCGCTTTTTTCTTGACGGGATCGCTTTCGCCCGTCAACATCGATTCGTCCACTTCCGCTTCGCCGATGATAACGATACTGTCGGTACAAATTTGTTTGCCCGCCGAATACAGCAAAATGTCGTCCAACACTATATCCTTGGTTTTAATAGTTTGTTCGACGCCGTCGCGGACTACAAGCGCAGTCGGTTCGGACACCAGCGACAGTTTTTCCACCGCAATTTTACTGCGTATTTCCTGGAAAATTCCTATTGCGGTATTCGCTACGATTATTACAATAAACGTCATATTCGCCAAACCGCTGTGAGCGATTAACGAAATAATAAAGACGATAAATCCCAACAAGTTAAAAAACGTGCAAAGGTTGCCGACGAATATCGACAAATAACTTTTACCTACAACCTTTTTTACTTTGTTGGTTTTCTTTAATTGAACGCGTTGTTTTACTTCTTCGGACGTTAACCCTTGGTTGATGTCCGCTTGTACGCGCAGCAGTTCGGCTTTTTTACTCATAAAATCTCCCGTTGGATATTTTTTCGGTTAGTTGTTGTTTACTTGACGGCAAACTGTGAATGCGTATTTACGCCGAATAATCACATATTGCACCGCCCAAACTTTACAGTATTCTAATCTCACGTTGCTGACGTCAAACAGGGCGTTGTCCGCGCAGTTTTAACGTGGGACAAGCGTTTAACGACAAGTCGGCAAATTCCTTTTTTAAATACATATAGTAGCCCCTTGACGCTATCATTGCGCCGTTATCCCCGCACAGCGACAAGGCAGGCATACAAACCGTAATGCCGTCTTGTTCGAATTGCTTTACTTGTTGCCTTAAATAACTGTTTGCGCCCACTCCGCCCGCAATTGCAACGGTTTTTACCGATTGCGTTTGGATAATTTGACGTAAACGGTCTATTAGCCCGTCAATAGCGGTTACGGTAAAGCTCGAAGCAACGTCCGCATTGTTTAGCGTTTCGCCCTTTTGCTCGGCATTGTGAACAAGGTTGATTACCGCCGTTTTAAGTCCGCTGTAACTAAAATTGCCATTGGATACAATGACCGAATGGAACTTGTACTTAGGCACCCCTTGTTTGCTCAACTTATCCACTTGCGGACCGCCCGGATACGGAAGCCCCAGCACGCGGGCAACCTTGTCGAACGCTTCGCCGACGGCGTCGTCCACCGTCGAACAAATTACGTCGTAGTCGTCGTAGTTTAATACGTTTACTATTGCGGTGTGTCCGCCACTGGTAAGCAAGCACAAATACGGCGGTTCTAAATTGGGATAGGTTAAGTAGTTTGCGCAAATATGCCCTTCGATGTGGTTGACCGCAATTAACGGCAAACCGCTTGCTTGACACAATCCCTTTGCGTACGATACGCCCACAAGCAACGCGCCCACAAGCCCCGCGCCGTAAGTGACGGCTACGGCGTTTAAATCCTTTAACGTAACGTTAGCGTCGCTTAGCGCTTGGCTAACAACCTTGTCGATTGCTTCAACGTGGTTACGGCTGGCAATTTCCGGCACTACTCCGCCGTACAATTTGTGTATGTCTATTTGCGAAAGTACAACGTTTGACAAAATTTCCCGTCCGTTTTTTACTACGGACGCTGCGGTTTCGTCGCAGGAACTTTCGATACCCAATATATAAACGTCTTGTGTGGATTTCATTATATAATTATAATACGACCAAATAGCTTTTTTGTCAATTTAATAGCGTATCACTACAATTATTTTTAAGTTTACTTGATTAAAATAAAGTAGTATACTATTAAATGTAAAATAACTACGACAAATAGACAAACTAAGTAAGGATTTACTATATAAATCGGGTGAACGATGAAAAAGATTTTTCGGTTGCTATTTAGCAGACTAACGGTAATATTTTTAGCAATACTGCTACAAATTGTGGCGGTAGCTTTGTTTGTTACGGTTTTTCAAAGTTACTACTTGTGGATACGCATAGTTTCATCCGCAATTACGGTGATAGTTTTACTTGGAATAATCAACCGCGATATGACCATAGAGGGGAAACTGCCTTGGGCGCTTACGGTTGCGCTGTTGCCGGTATTCGGAACTATTTTATATTTGTGCTTTTCGCGCAATTATGCCAGCAGACGCGAACGCAAACTGTTCGAAACGTTGCCCAGCGCGGAATTTAACGACGCCAACATACCCGTCCCCGAAAACATTGCGGGACAAATGCGTTACCTTAACAAAATGGGCAACACTACTTTTAGCAACACCGATACGTATTATTTTGCAAACGGCGAAGATTTTTGGAAAGATTTACTTGCCGAACTTAACAAAGCGGAAAAGTTTATCTTTATGGAATACTTTATTGTGGAACGCGGTAAAATGTTCGACGCAATTTTGGATATACTGCAACGCAAAGTTAAGGAGGGCGTTGAAGTTCGCCTAATGTACGACGACGTAGGCAGTTTGCCCCACATAGGACACTTGTTTTGCCACCAAATGCGCAAGACGGGCATTAACTGCGTTAGGTTCGGCAAGCTCAGACCGTTTATTTCGGCAGTATACAACAACCGCGACCACCGCAAGATTACAGTTATAGACGGCAAAATCGCCTATACGGGCGGTATTAACCTTGCAGACGAATACATTAACGAAACGCATCCTTTCGGACATTGGAAAGACACCGCAGTAAAATTGGACGGCGAGGGCGTTGCGGGTTTAACTTATATGTTTTTGCAAATGTTCGACATAGCGCAAAACAAAAGCGAACGCTACGAAAAGTATTTTGTGGAAACGGCTATGTACTCAAAGGAACGCGAACAGCTTAACGACGGAATAAACCGCGGAATAGTCGTTCCGTTTGCCGACGGACCTAAACCGCTATACCCCGATTACGTTGCGCGCAGTGCGTATTTAAATATGATAAACCTTTCCGAAAAGTCGTTATACATCACTACGCCGTACCTTGTATGCGACGAAGCGTTTAACGAAGCCATAATACGCTCGGCCGACCGCGGAGTGGACGTAAATATAATCATCCCCGGAATACCCGACAAAAAATCCGTTTACTGCCTTACAAAACAAAGCGCAAACAAATTGGTTAAGCACAACGTAAAACTGTATGTTTACAACAAAGGCTTTGTTCACGCAAAAGGTATTGTTGCAGACGACTCGGCGGGCATTGTAGGCACAATCAACCTAGACTACCGCAGTTTTATGCACCACTACGAAGACGGCGTATTTATGTACAATACAACCGCTATTGCCGAACTTAAACAAGATATGCTCGAAACCATTGCGCAATGCCGCAAAGTAACCGTTTCGAACAAACTTAGCCTGTGGGAAAAAGTCGTATGCTTTTTTGCAAACGTTTTCCGCCCTATGCTTTAAACGACAGTCCAGTTTAAATAAACAAAAAACCACCTTACACCGCGCGCGGATAGCAGATACGCAAAACGTACAATCCGCGTGCGGTTTTATTTTGCATAAACAATTTTTGCGTTATCCGCATATATTTTATAGACTGATATATGGAGGTTAACATGGCAGTTTATTACATAGGGGCAAACGACGAACACGGACAAAACCCGTTTACGCAAGGCAAGCGTACGCCCGTTATGCCTTATCTCAACGTACCTTTTTACGAAAACCAATTTAACAGACCGACTAAAATTAAATTTATGGAAGCAGCTTTACGCAACGGCTTTGCCGTATACGACGTAAAACCGGAATTGACCGATACGTCGATTTCCGAAAGAGTACGGCGCGTTAACCGTCAAAACCTTACGCTGCTTGTAACTTTCGGTTACAACGCTTTCGGCAGCGGAAACAGTTTTAATTCCGCACAGGGCATTTCGGTATTTTATTCGACAAGCAACGTCAATGCGCGTATGTCGCGAATGTTGTCCGAAGATATTTACGAACAACTAATTAACGGCACAAACCAACGCGGACGGGGCGTTTCGGCATTGACGAACGTAGGCGTACTGCAAAGCGTAAACTGTACGTCGACGCTAATAGAACCCGGTTTTATGACCAACTTTGACGAAGCAAAGCTAATGCGCGACCCCGATTACCAAACCGAAGTCGCCGAAGAAACCTGCAAAGGCGTATGCGAATACTTGGGAACAAATTACATTACGCGCAACGAATTGAGCAACTACCCGACGTTGCGTTCTGGCAGTTCGTCCAACTTTGTCTACTTGTTGCAGTTAATGCTTAACCAAAACGGTTTCAACTTAACGGTAGACGGCAAATTCGGCACAAACACGCTTAACGCCGTTACGCAATTCCAACAGACAAACGGACTTGCATCCGACGGGATAGTCGGCAACAACACTTGGCGGACGTTACTGGTACTGCCGCCCCGCCCGACAATTCGCCGAGGAAACCGCGGAACATACGTAAAATATTTGCAGGAAAAACTAATTTCCAAGCTGTACCCCGCAGGAACGATTGACGGCATATTCGGCGCAAATACCGAACAAGCGGTAAAAGAATTTCAACAGGAAAACAATTTGACAGTCGACGGAATTGTAGGCGCAAACACTTGGCAAGCGGTTTCCGTTATAGGCGGCGGACGGACACGCTAGCTTGTAGAAACATCGCAATACTTTGTTGCCTTTACGTTTTAGGTCATTTACAACTAGTAAACTCCTGTCGGCAAATACGCAGTCGCCTCGTCTTGCTTGTTTCTACAAGTTTAGAGACTGGTTTCAAAAAATGTCCTTTGCTGAAATAAAATCAAAATGCGTAATTACGGTCGCTTTAATTTGATTCGGTATTTATTAAAAATGCGTACCCTAAGCATTTAATACTTGGGGTACGCATTAATTTTTACTTGTTAATTTTTCTAACGGGAAGCCATATTTCGCTGTAATTTTCGTCGGAATCATTGCCGGTAGGCAAATAAAATTCGATATTGAAATTATCTGCCAAGCAATATTTTCCGTTATTGGGCAACCACTGCTTCCATATTTCGTCGTTTAATTTTTGCAGCGATTGGGGCAGTTTTCCTTCGCATGCAAACACCGCCCACGTGTGCGCGGGAATAACCTTTATTTCCACCGTTTTGGGATACTCCATCCAAGGAATGTAATCGTCGGCTATGTAGTAAGTAAATTCGCCGTTCTTTCCGTCGTCGAAACATATACCGTAGTCTCCGCAAATGTCGTCAATTAATTCGCTTTTGACGTGTTCCTGCCAAAACTTGGGTATTTCCTTATACGCCGTAGCGTTATTAAACTTGCGCGCAATGCCTACAACCGTAAATTGCGGTCTTTTAACTATTTTGTATTCCAACATATTTCACCTGCCTTTTGTTAACGCGCATTAAGCGGTTGCATTTGCAACGCTATTTACGCAGTAAACTGCTTGTAAGAAACAAAAATCCACTAGCAAAGCCGGTGGATTTTTTAACTGTTATTTTATGTGCTTTTTAACGAATGCGGGCAAAGTTTCCAACGCACCGCTTGCCGTAATTGTAAAGTCGACTTTGTGTTCGGCGCTTATTGCGTCAAGTCCCACGTACAATTCTTCAAGGTCGGCAATGTTGCAGTCCAGCAACCTTGACAAACCGTCAATATATATCCTTTCGATATCGAAGTTAGTAGCCAACATACCTTTAACAAAGGACAAAATATCCCGTTGCGATTTAAGTCCGTAATAGGACGCGTCCACAAGACGTACGTTGCGGTGAAGATCGTGCATACGGTGATTGCTACGGTCGAAGTACACTACTACGCCTTTTGCCGTAGGTGCGAAAGCGTTTGCATCCGCAACTATTTGTTTGGTTTTGCCGCTACCTTTTGCTCCGTAAATTACATTTATCAATTGAGTATCCTCCTTGCTTGAAAAACATTACATTTTTCTAATTACATTTTATATCATTTTACACTAAATTTCAATACTTTTTTAAAGAAAAAGTATAGTTTAATTTTTCATTTAATAGCACCTTGCAAAGTTAATACAATGCGCTTAGCTTAAAGCCTTACAAACAATAAATACAAAGTATTGCGACGCTTATTCGCCTGCGTCTTGCAGTTTTGCCGTTTGGTCGGCAATGCGCAATGCTTCCACCATTTCCCCTATGTCGCCGTTCATAAAGTTGGCAATAGAGTAAAGCGTAAGCCCTATGCGGTGGTCGGTGACGCGCCCTTGGGGGAAGTTGTAGGTACGTATGCGTTCGCTCCTATCCCCCGTACCCACTTGACTTTTACGCGCCGCGGCGTATTCGGCGTCCGCTTGCGTTTGGAAGTGGTCGTACAGTTTGCTCTTTAATATGTTCATTGCTTTTTCGCGGTTTTTAATTTGACTGCGTTCGTCCTGGCAATTTACTACAATGCCCGTAGGCAAGTGGGTAATGCGTATTGCCGATTCCGTTTTGTTTACGTGCTGTCCGCCAGCACCGCTGCTGCGGTAAGTATCTATCTTTAAGTCCTTGTCCAGTATTTCGATGTCGACATCGGGTGCTTCGGGAAGGACGGCTACAGTAATGGTGCTTGTGTGTATACGTCCTTGACTTTCGGTATCGGGGACGCGTTGTACGCGGTGAACACCGCTTTCAAACTTAAACTTGCTGTACGCGCCGTCGCCGACTACCATAAACGAACCTTCTTTAAGCCCGCCCAGTTCGTTTTCCTCGATGTCGATTTCCTCAATTTTCCAACGGTTTTTTTCCGCAAACATATAGTACATACGGCGGATTTCGTTAGCGAACAAAGCCGCTTCCTCACCGCCCGCTCCCGCGCGGATTTCGATAATTACGTTTTTGTCGTCATTGGGGTCCTTAGGTAACAGCAATACTTTAAGTTCGGCAAGCAATTCGTCGGCGCGCACTTTGTGCGAAGCAATGTCTTCGTGCAGAAGCGCCAACATTTCCTTGTCGGTTTCGACGTCGGACAGTTCAAGGTTTGCCTGCAACTCGTCCTGCGTTTTTTTGTATTCCTTGTAACAGTCCACAATGGGTGTTAACGAGCTGTGTTCCTTAACTAATTTTTTCCAACTGTTGTTGTCCGCTATTACTTCGGGCTTGGAAATTTCCTCCGTCAAAAAGTCGTAACGCGCAACTATTTTATCTAATTTATCCGTCATTTTAATATCCTCGTTTAATAATTTTTAATCGGTTCGCTCCGCTATACTTTTGCGACATTCGCCGTCATTAGCAAATTACGCCAAAAGCAACACTATATATTTAAAATAACACAGTTTAATGCCGGAGCGATACAAAAGTTTATTCCGCTTTTAAAACGGATTATTAAGATAGACACGCTACTTTTTGACTAATTTTTTAGTCGCTATTACAATACGGTCATTACCGCCGTAATCCTTTAAAACTTCAACTTCGAATTTAGGTTCCAACAAAGTTTTTACCGCTTCGCCTTGGTTGTAGCCTATTTCGAGAACTAGCAACCCGCCCTTAGTAAGATATTTGGGCGCCTGTTCCGCCAAAATGCAGTAGAAGTTAAGTCCGTCCTTGCCGCCGTCAAGGGCAAGCGTCGGTTCGTAATCCTTTACGCTTGCATCCAGCGTTTGAATAACGTCCGTTTCGATGTAAGGCGGATTGCAAACTATTGCGTTGCAACGTCCGTACATATTTTTAAACATATCGCTTTGGATAAAGTCCACCTTAGCCTTGTTGCGTTTGGCATTGTATTTGGCTACGCTTAACGCTTCCTTGCTTACGTCGGCAAGCGTAACAGTTGCGCCCGTTTCCAATGCCGCCGTTATGCCTATTACTCCGCTTCCGCAGCAAAGGTCTAAAACGGTACTCTTTTTGTTGATGCGTTTTACTAACTGTTCGCACACAAGTTCCGTTTCCTGTCGGGGAATTAAGGTGTCCTTGTTTACGGCAAACATACGATTGTAAAATTCGACGTTGCCTATTACATACTGCCAAGGCTCACCTTGGTTTAAACGTTCCTTCATTTTGTCAAGGCGGACAATCCAACCGAACGGGACTTTAACGTCTTGCCGGTCGACGTCTTTTGCCTTGATGTTAAGTACAGCGCACGTAAGCCAATTTAAATCCTTTTCCCCTATTTGTTCCATTATACCGCTGTTTTTAAGCCTTTCCTTAAATTCGGGCAATGTTATAGGTTCGGGGAATTTAACTTCGGCAATACTTTCGTCGGCGTCCATTTCCAAAACCGCTTTAAAGGAAGTAATTGCAACTTCGCACATATCATCGTCCGGTTCGCGCGTGGTAAGGCGTTGAAATTGCTTGCCCAACCACTTGAACGGACGGAACAAAACAAAGTTCGACCTTGCCATAAGCATAAGCATTTCGTAGCTTACCCCCGCAGTTAACGGCAGCAACGCTATTTTAAGCAACGCCCTTAGCCACCACTGTTCCAAAAACAAAGTAAATTGACACGCAGCGCAGATTATATCCAACACCATCATAAGGACAATGGACAAAACCACTACAAACACAATAAAACTCGTTCCGCAACGGTCGTGATAACGACTGCACTTTTGGACGTTTTCCACCGTCAAGTCCATTTCCGCCTCGAAGCAGGCAATAGTCTTGTGTTCGGCGCCGTGATACATAAACAACCGTTTAATTTCCTTCATACGGGAAACGCCCCACATATAAAGGATTAGTATTGCCATTTTGCAAACGCCTTCGATTAGCGACTTTAACCACACCCATTTAAGGTCGTTTGTTTGCAAATTTGCAAGGGCAAAAATACCGCTTGTAATACCTGTAGGCAGCAACACAAACAGACACAGCGCAAGAGCTATGCCTAATACCGTCGAAAAGCCCATAAGCACGCCCATACCTTTGCCGTTGGATGTGTCGATTTCCTCCTCCGCCATTACTTCGGCGGACTTGCTAATAATCTTCGTCCCTTGTATCATCGAAGTAACCAAATTGATTACTCCGCGCAAAAAAGGAACTTTTTTATACCAGGGTTTTTTTGCGGGCAAACGGGTTGTTTCCAAACGGATTTGCCCCGTTTCGTCGCGAACAGACAGCGCCATACTTTGCGCGCCGCGCATCATAACGCCTTCTATTACCGCTTGACCGCCGATTTTTGTTTTCATAATTACTCCTTAACCGCGCATATAACTCAATGCGGTTGACGACGGAAAACTTCCGCCTGTACCATTGAGTATTATTGTATCAAAAAACACACTTTTGTACAAGTGTTTTTTGTGTCGCGCGTGTAATATAAAAACAAACTGAAAACTGCGCTTGACAACGTTACGCACAATGCGGATACTGCTTAGAATGTTTGACATTTACAGTGCGATGTATTAAAATGTTGTCAAACTAAATAGAGATGTTCCTTGCAAAACCATCTCAATAAAAAACAAGGAGTTTTTTTATGCAAAAAATCAAAAAGGAATTTGTTGAATTTTTTATTCTGTTACGTTCCGTTCCGCCTGTTTCGCTTACGCTATTTGTGTTAGCGGTAACCGCAATGAATTTACTTGCCAACAAAAGCATAAACTTGCCCGTTGATTGGCTGGCGCTGGATTGCGGTATTATTGTCAGTTGGGCGGCATTTTTAACAATGGATGTTTTGACTAAGCATTTCGGTCCCAAAGCCGCATGCGAACTGTCGATATTTGCAATGGTTATTAACCTTGCAGTATGCTTGATATTTTTTATTATAAGCGTAATTCCCGGTATGTGGTCGACAGTAACCGAAGGTAACGAAACGGTAATTAACGACGCTTTAAACAGCACGTTCGGCGGCACTTGGTATGTAGTGCTTGGCTCAGCGGCGGCATTTATCGCTTCGGCTTTTATAAACAACTTTCTTAATTTTGCAATAGGCAAACTGTTTAAACGTAAGCCCGACGGTATTGGCGCATACATATGCCGTACGTATATTTCTACCGCTATCGGTCAATTTGCAGACAACTTAATTTTTGCGCTTATAGTAAGCTTAACGTTTTTCGGTTGGACTGTTGTACAATGCGTAACTTGCGCTTTGACGGGAATGGTTGCTGAACTTTTGTGCGAACTTATATTTGCACCGTTAGGCTATTACGTTTGTAACAATTGGAAAAAACAAAACATCGGACAGCACTACTTTGAATTTAAGGAAACATTAATATGAAAATTGTAATTACGGGAACGACACAGGGAATAGGAAAAGCGATTGCGTTAAAATTTTTACAATTAGGACACAACGTAATAGGCATAGACAAGCAACCGTCAAGCATAACCGACAAAAATTACACGCATTACAAAGCAGACGTTTTTAGCGACGTATTGCCCGAAATTTGCGATGTTGAAATACTAGTCAACAATGCGGGCGAACAGGATGGCGGACGGGACATTGACGTCAATTTAAAAGGTGCAATAAAAGTAACCGAAAAATACGCTGTTCAACCTAAAATAAAAAGCGTTGTATTTATTGCTTCCGCTTCGGCAAGGAGCGGAGCGGAATTTCCCGAATACGTTGCAAGCAAAGGCGGTTTGGTTGCGTATATGAAAAACGTCGCTTTACGTATAGCAAAGTACAGCGCTACTTGCAACAGTTTGTCGCCGGGGGGAGTTATTACGCCCCTTAACGACCACGTAATGAACGACCCGTCGTTATGGCAGCAAATTATGGACGAAACACCGCTAAAAAAGTGGGCAACTGCCGAAGAAATTGCCGAGTGGACGTACTTTGTTACGGTAATTAACAAGTCGATGACGGCGGAAGATATACTAATTGACAACGGCGAATACGCAAACGCGCGTTTTATTTGGTAAATGTTCCGCAAAAAAATTGACACAAAACGATTTTACATTTATAATTATTTTATAACATAAAATATCATACTTGCGTAAAAAACAACAGCGTACATCTAGGTAAACCGTTTTACATATACTAATTGGGACGTTACGCTTTTGTTATAGGGGGATAATATGAAAGACTATTTACTTTTTATGGATGTCGCAGGCGACGTAATGGACTGTTATGTGGAACAAGGCAAAGTAGAGCTTGTCCCGATGGAATTTATTATTGACGGCGTAGCGCAAGACTACACCGGCAAAGCAGACGGCATTGACGTTGTAGAATTTTACAAAAAAGTTAAGGCGCGCGCCGACATTAAAACAACGCAGATAACTCCTGCCATTTACGAAGACTACTTCGGCAAATACCTGGCAGACGGTCACTCCGTTTTGTATTTGTGTTTGTCCAGCGGGTTGTCGTCTACTTTCCAATCGGCATGCACTGCCGCTAAAAATTTAAAGGAAAAGTATCCCGACGTGGAAATGCTTACAATCGACACATTGCGCGCCACTGCTTGTACGGGTATACTGTGCGAAAAGATGATTGCCAACAAAGACGCGGGAATGAGTCTAAGGGACAACTACTACGATTTGGAAGTATTTAAGTACAAACTTGACGCTTGTGCATACGTTGACGACCTCGATTCGCTAGTCCGCGGAGGACGTTTGGGCAGGGGTACCGCAGTAATAGGCAAAATGCTTGACATAAAACCGTTAATTACTTTTACGCCCGACGGGAAATTACGCAACTGGGGAAAACAACGCGGAATAAAACTTACAATTAAAAAGTTGGTGGAATTTTACACGCAATACGCCGATTTAAACGATACTAACCCGTTGTACATCTGTCACGCAGATGAAGAGACTAACGCAAAGGAACTTGCGGCAAAGGTTAAGGAAGCTAATCCAAACTGCGAAATACGCATACGCCTGCTGTCGCCTATAATCGGCGCACACTTAGGACCGGGCGCATTGGTATTAGCTTTTGTAAAATAATTTAATAAATAATAACAAAAAAACAATGTTGAGTATACTTTATCAACATTGTTTTTTTGCTGTAAACACTTTTTCAATTAAGCTATAAAACAGCTTTTAAACGTATTACTCAAATTCATATCTACAAAATCAAGCAAAAACACAACAACCCAAAATACTTTACATTTCCTAGCAACTTGCAACGTAATTTTAATATTATACTTCGATATATTAAATCCTTCCACACGGTTTTTATGCCTTGTATCAAACAACAATACACGACTTTAAAACTTAGTACCACATTATAATCATCGGCTAAAATTTGCACTAACAAATATACCGATAGTACAATTTAGATTGTAAATTGATTAGTAATTTTTAATTAAATTTAATTTTTATTGTAATGTTATGTCATAGATATAACTAATTGTGCAAAAATATTTATTTTTTT
>CARAIG010000085.1 GCA_948938605.1 uncultured Eubacteriales bacterium | reverse complement strand
TAAAAACAACATAATTCCGTTAAATGCACTGCCGTTGCCTAACAAAAAAAAATACCGACACAATTACTTAAAAACGCACTTGCATATTTTGCAATCATATAGAGCATACTATCGGTAACAACATAAGCGAGGTGAAGTTATGACCAAAAGCAAACAAATCAACCACGAATATTACGCCAATTACGAAACCTGCCGCAACCGCTGGTTTGACGATTACGATCCCGACGAATTGCAAATAGAAGACGAACACCTAAGCTATTACAAGGAGGAGGACGATGACTAAGCAACAGCAAAAGCAGGCGGAAAAGGAATACGCCGAAACGCGTAACACACAGGCAGACGAAAACAACTGCGACATCGAACAATCGCGCAAGGATTTGTCCGATTTATACAAAAACGTTACAATGGCGCAAAACTGCGTAAAAACGTTGCTGCCTTACGTGGAAGAACAGGAAATTACCAAAACGCTGCACAAACAGGTGGAACAGTACGACCACTATGTCGAACAAATAGGGACTCTTGCGGAAAACTTGAATTTCGACCCTACTCCCGCGCCTAAAATGTTTGTTACAATGGCTAATATGGGCATACGCGCAAAAATGATAAGCGACAAAAGCGTCACTCACATTGCAAAGGTTATGCTGCAAGGTACATTAAACGGCATTATCGACCTGTACCGAATGACGCGCAACAGTCAAAACACTCATCCCGAAGTAGCGTTACTTTCCAAGCAGATACTCCGCTACGAAGAAGGGTGCTTCGAAACAATGAAAGGAATGCTGTAATATAACAAAAAAGACCTTCCCGAAGGAAGGTTTTTTGTTTACGCGTTGTTTTGTTTTTTAGACGGCGCTGTCTTTTGCACGTAGTTGAGCATTGCCTTGTGCAAACCGTTTACGCAAGTGTTGACGCTGTTTTCGTCAATTATACCCGCAAGCAGTTTTGCCAATTTTTGGCGTTTTTCTTCCTCGTCGACATCGGATTTGTAAATATCGACGGCATTTGCCGAAACCAATTTTACTTGGTTTGCAAACTGTTTTAACGTAAGGTTTTTGCTAAGCATTTGCTCGCGCGCGTTGCCGAAGTAAAGCAATTGCGTGTAGAATACCGCAAACGCGTCGTCGGTAAGCAAGCGGGAAAGTTTGTCGCCGTTGAACGACGAAACAAATTTAAAAACCGCCGAAGCCAGCGCACCGATAGCGGCGGCATTAACCGCTACGCTTGCCAACAAGTTACAGCTAAATGCATTTACGCCCTTTACGCAAAAAACGTCTACAACGGCAAATACCGCCCCGAAAATAAAAGGCAGCACTACCGCAAAATCGAATTTATGCAAAATGTCAACCTTTACCTTGTTTACAAACAGCTTTTTTGCAAGTTGGGTAAGCAGGCAAGTTAACACCGCATACAGCACAAAATACGCGTTGTCGCCGCTTTGGACAAACCTTAGCAGCGAAGTGATAAAAGTTTCAAAATCCATAACCTATGCTTCTCCTTTTTAAGTCAAAGCCAGTCCCCGAAACTTTGTAAATTTAAGCGGCGCACCGTCCCCCGATGCGTCGCCTAATACTATTTTATCACACTTTTTTGCATTGTCAAATTTTTTTTAGAAAACGGGACGTCCGTAAGGATATTCGCCGCGGTGATCGCCGAAGCCGCCGTAATGACCATCATCAAAGTCGTCAAAATCGTCATCATCGAAATCGTCGAAATCGAAGTCCCAGTCATTCCAATACCAATCGTCCTTGCCGTGCTCGAACTTGTCGCCGAAACCATCGCCGTTACCGCCGTTGCCGTTTTGGAATTCCGTAATCTCGCGCGATTCGATAACCTTGTTAACGGCATCTATTTTGTAAACGTACAAGTTGCCGTTAAGCACAAAAGACAATTCGTACACAAGTCTGCCGTCGACGGTCTTTTCGCTATATACGCGCATACGTCCGTTTAAACTGTCCAAACGGGTAATGCCGTCGGTGTTGTTGTCGATAAACCAATCCACTACTTTGTCGCGGGTCAAGTAACTGTCTTCGTCGGACAAACTTACCATTTCGTAGTATTCTTCGATCACCGTTCCGTCTTGACCTACGCAGTACTGGTAACACATAGTTTCCGTTTGGAAGAAAATTTCGTAGACTTTGCCGCGGTAATACCAAATTTGTTCGGCAAACAAATTCGAAACTTCCGTTTCGTCCAAACCTACAAGGGACAAAACATACGCTTTTGCCGCTTCCTTGTCGGCAACGGTAACTTCGCTGCCCGATTGATAGTAAGTGTTAAGGCTCTTTTCAAAGGCGACTACTTTGCCGCTGATTGCCCCTATTTCCACTTCGTATTCGTAGCCGTCATATACGTATTCGACTTCGTAGACCATTTCGCCGTCGTCAAAGTCCAACTTAATTTCGTGTACTTTTAGCCCTTGCGTTTCAACGGTTAATCCGTCGATATTTGCCGCATTCAATGCCGTTTGCAAGGCTGCGTCTTTGCCGATGTATTCTTTTGCGCTTGCCGAACCGCTTTGTTCAACGTCGCTGTCAATGTCGATATTGGGCAGCAACAGCGACAGTTCGTTAACTGACAGTTCCACAAGCTGTTCGACGGTATATTCCGTTTTTGCAACGATTTTGCTTATTAATTGCGCTTTGCCTAGCGATATGTTGTACTGCTTAGCGATAGCAGCCGATTCGTCGTCGTTTTGTATCCATTGGCTTACAACCGACGCTTCGATTTGTCCTTGCTTTAACGTCAAGGTGATTTCGTTAGCTACCAGTTCCGCTATTGTTTGGTAATTGTTTTTGTCACTGTCAACGCTTACTAACACGCTGTTTGCCATATCCGACAAATACCCGTTACGCAACATCGAACCTATAAGCGCGTTTACCGCCACTTTAAGTTGACAGCCGTTAAAGTCCATATCGGCAATAATAATTTTTCCGTCGTCGTTTAAAGCGTTAACCTTTACTACGCGGTTGTTGCGGTTAAGTATAATTTCCACACTGGGGTTTACGTCAAGCGACACGCTGGACGCTTGCGCCGTATGGTTAACCGTGCCTACAACTCCCACTACCGCCATAACAACAAGCACTAACGACAGCAATCCCGACGCAAGCTTCCAAAACAAACCTTTGCTTGCCGCTTTGCGTTTGGGCGTACGGTCAACGTTTAACTTAGCCACATCGCGTTCGATGTCGCTGTAAATATTGGGAGTTGCCGCGGAAAAACTTTCCCTTACTTTATTTTCAATATCATTCTTCTTCATTACTTTGCTAAACTCCGTTAAAAATTTTTT
>CARAIG010000084.1 GCA_948938605.1 uncultured Eubacteriales bacterium | reverse complement strand
TTCTTTTTCATAGTTTTTCTCAACTTCTAATTTAGTAGTTTTAACAGCATTTTCTTTTTCAACTTTATACTGTTCTTCTTTTTCTGTAATTCTTTTATTAAATTCTTTATCTCGAATTTGATTTACAATAGCGGAATAAGCAGTTTCATCAATTTGAAAAACTTCACCACATTTAGGGCATTTGATTTGGTTCATAATAATACTCCTTTGTTTTAATTATTAAAAAAGCGTGTTCCATTAAGAAACACGCCGAAAAACGCATCTCTCAATGTTGCGATACATTTCCCTATAATCAAGGCGAGAGAGTACATTTTTGCCTATACTACTCCATGATTAAGGGTATTCAAATGTATCGCATAAACACTATATCACATTTGACGACTAAAATCAATTATTTTGCTATCTCAAAGAAAAATTTAGCGGTATAATTTGGCACTATGACGGGTGCTTGTCAAAACAAGCGCGCGGCTGCGCCGCGCGGACAAGCACCCGCCACACAACAAAACAAACAAAAAGAATAAAGTAAACCGATACAACCGCCGAAAAGCAAAACGGCAACGAAAAATCGGGGTTCGCGCGCAGGCTTTCCGCGAAACCCCGATTTTTTCTATGCTCGTTTGCCTTATATTTTCGCTTTTCGGTAGAGTATATGTTTTACCCGCCAAAACTACACTTTTACCCCACCTTGTGAGTTTAAGACGTGTGCTTGTCTTGATAACAAGTAAAACATAATAGGCTTGTTTTTGCCGTACAATGAAAACCGCCGCAATACTGCTGCTCTATATTTTTTCAACTCACGAATAACCTTTGTATATTGCCGAAAGTACCCACTATAACCCCATTTTGTACCACTTCCAAATTGAAAGCGTTTTGTGTATAACTTTTATTGCAAGCGCAAATAAAAACTTTTTTCGGGAGTTATGCAAAATGGAAATTATCTTTTACGGCGAACCGAGTATTGCCGAACTTACGGAAGAAGAACAAAAGATATTTTTTCAAACGATTTACGAAAGACTGCTTGAATTAGCAAAAAAATAATTTGTCTTTCGTCCGGTGGAAGCGTAAACGAAAACCCACTCTGATGCAAGGGTAAAATGCACAACTGCGTTGCCCTTGCATCAGAGCCGAAAGCCATTATTGAAAAAGTCAAAAAATGTGTTTCCGTTTATATCGCTTCCGTCGAAAGACAAATTTATATCAAAAGGAGTTTATAGAACTTATGCAAACAGCAGTCATTTATGCTCGCTATTCCAGCGACAGCCAAACGGAACAGTCCATAGACGGACAACTTCGCGTATGCGAAGAATACGCCAAATCGCACAACATACTTTTGCTCGATACTTACATAGACCGAGCAATGACTGGAACGAACGATAACCGTCCAGACTTTCAGCGTATGATTAAAGACAGTAGCCGCCGAGAGTGGAATTATGTGCTTGTTTATAAATTAGACCGTTTCAGCCGTAACAAATACGAAACCGCCATACACAAAAAGACGTTGAGAGATAACGGCGTTAAAGTTTTATCGGCAATGGAAAACATACCCGATACACCCGAAGGCATTATACTCGAAAGTTTACTCGAAGGGTTTGAGCGTTTAAATGGACATAATAAATTAAAATCAGAATTAAGAGTAGTCAAATCAATGTAAAACGAAAGCCGAGACTTCGTTGTGAAATCTCGGTTTTATCTCTTTGGGCTTGATTATACCGCTTGTTATATCGAATCAATTCGTTTCTGAATAGTAATACCGCGTTGCTCCGTGTAGCTTGGAATTTCCTTGACCTATTGAGATTTTTTCCCAATCTTCGGCAGTCCCTTTATAATAAATAGTTTCAAGCGTACTACAATTCCTAAACGCATACTCACCGATAAAAGTTACGCTGTCGGGTATGGTTATGCTCGTCAAATCGTCGCATTCTCCGAACGCACCGCTGTCAATAGAGGTTACGATAAATTGTGTGCCTTTATAATTAATATTATCGGCAATTACGATGTCGCCTTTTATAGTTTGCGGTTGACTTATAACTGTGGCAACGCCGTCTTTAAGCGAATATCTTATTTCGTTTTCAACGATATAAGCATAGCCGTTTTCATCCTTATCGTTATTTTTACAGTCCCATACAACAGGACAAGCCGCACTCCAATTGCTATCCCAACCTTCGGGCTTGATTGCAGCTTCGCAATAAATAGTCAAACCGCTACAAGCATACTCACCGATAAAAGTTACGCTGTCGGGTATTGTTATGCTCGTCAAACCGTCGCATCTTCCGAACGCAGCTCCGTCAATAGCGGTTACGATAAATTGTGTGTCTTTATAATTAATATTATCGGCAATTACGATATCGCCTTTTATAGTTTGCGGTTGACTTATAACTGTGGCAACGCCGTCTTTAAGCGAATATCTTATTCCGTTTTCAACGATATAAGCATAGCCGTTTTCATCCTTATCGTTATTTATACAGTCCCATACAACAGGGCAATTAGCATTATCCATCATATTCCAATTGTTATTCCAACGTTTTGGTTGGCTTGCAACTTCGCAGTAAATAATCAATCTGCTACAATCGAAGAACGCATACTCGCCGATAAGAGTTACGTTATCGGGTATAGTTATGCTCGCTAAATCGATGCAATAAGCAAACGCCCAACCGCCGATTGTAGTTACGCTTTCGGGTATGGTTATGTCCGTCAAACCGCTACAATCTCTGAATGCCTCAGAGATGATAGTGGTTACGCTACCGTCAGTAGGAATAACGCTATTTTTGCAACCTGCAATCAGCGTTTTCGTAGAAGTTTCTATAAGACAATTACTCGCGCTGTGATATATTGTGTTTTTACTATCTACGATTATGCTTGTCAAGCTGTAGCAATATTGGAACGGAGTATATCCAATTGAGGTTACGCTGTCGGGAATCGTTATACCTGTCAATTTACTGCAAGAATAAAATGCCTGAGAGCGTATAGAGGTTACGCTATACTCTGTACCTTTATAAATAATTTTATCGGCGATTACGATATCGCCTTTTATAGTCTCCAATTGCCTTTCGACTTCGGCGACGCCATCTTTAATCGAATATTTTATTCCGTTATATAAGGTATAAGCGTAACCGCTTTCGTCCTTATCGTTATTTTTACAATCCCAAACTACGGGCGAAAAAGTCCAGTTACTCAAACTGTCAGGTTTGCTTGCCGCTTCGCAGTAAATAGTCAAGCCGCTACAATTCCGAAACGCATCCTCGTCGATACTCGTTACGCTGTCAGGGATTGTTATGCTTGCGAGAGAGTTGCAACCACTGAACGCATTACTGCCGATACTTTCGCCGCTTGTAATCACTACCTCTTTAAGGTCGGTTTTTTGGATAGAACTTATTGCAACAGCCGGTATAGTTGCTTTTTCAATCGGGCAATCGAAGAACGCGTTATCGCCGATAGAAGTCACGCTGTCGGGGATGACTATACTCGTTAACCCGTAGCAACCGTAGAACGCACAATCGGAAATAGATTTTACGCCGTTGGGGATGACTAATTCGCCCGTAACTTGCTTTCCGTTGATATGAAGTGTCCTGTATGATGACATTAATTCTCTAAGTCCGCTTATAACGCACCAGCCGGCTATGTCGCCCATATAGTTAATGCTCGTTAACCCGCTGCAACCGTAGAACGCATCTTTTTTAATAGAAGTTATGGTGTACTGAGCATCTTTATAAGTAATTTTATCGGTGATTATGATATCGCCTGTAATAGTTCGCGAGTGGTTTATAACTGTAGCAACGCCATCTTTAAGCGAATATTTTATTCCGTTTTCAATGGTATAAGCATAACCGTTTTCGTCCTTATCGTTATTTTTACAGTTCCATACAACAGGACAAGCCGATCCCCAATACCAATCTTTAGTTGCCGCCTCGCAGTAAATAGTCAAAATGTCGCAACCGCCGAACACCTCAGAGCCGATAGAGGTTACACTGTCGGGTATAGTTATGCTCGTCAAATTGTAGCAATCATGAAACGCCCAATGTCCGATAGAGGTCACGCTATCGGGAATAGTAATGCTCATCAAATTGTTACATTTACAGAAAGCTTCTCGTCCAATACTTTTAACGCTGCCGTCGGTTGGAATTGTGCTGTTTTTGCAGCCTAAAAGCAACTCGCCACTCGATTTACCGATTAAACAATTGCCGTCGGAATAATAATCTTCGTTCCCGTCTTCAACCGTAATGCTTTCTAATTCAGCAATAGCATCAAAAAAGGCGTTATAAGAAATTGTTTTTATGCTTTTCGGGAGTCGGATATGCTTAATCATATTGCACCACTCAAATGCCCGCATCCCGATTTCCCGGCAACTGCTGTTTTCGGCAAAATCAATATCTGTGATTCTCGCACGGTATATACCGTCGGGAGTTGCGGAAACGGCAAATAAAAACCGGAAATCATCAGGTATAACGGTGACGTTTGCGCCTATATGAACGGTAATATCCGAATTAAACCCCGGACTGTATTCATTATATAGTCCGTAACTACCCTTGAAAGCTTCAATATTGGTTGCGGATGCATTAAAATAAACATCTTTCATATTAGGGCAGGCAAACGCGGATCTGCCGATAGAAGTTATGCTGTCGGGTATTGTTACGCTTGTGACAATGCTGCAATTTGCGAAAGCGTTTACTGCGATTTCGGTAACCGGCAAACCGTTGTATTGCGAAGGTATTATGATTCCGCCGTCCGTTGCTTCCCCGATTCCCGTTACTTTATATGCGGTTTTTTCGTCGTTTAGCGTGTACGCCAAGCCTGCCGTACCGTTTTTAATGAAATGACAGACCGAGCAATCGTTTTCGCCGACATGGTTTTCTTTTGAATAAGCGTTGCCGCACCGTGTACAGACGCGCCAATGTTGCGACATATCGTTCGCATAACTCGAAGATTCATGTCCCAAATGATTACTTGCAATTACAGTGTTATTTAAGGCAATTTCACTTCGCCCCGTTTCTTCAATAAAATATTTATTGCAGTTTTTACAGTAATAATAGGCGATATTTCCGTCATTTTCGCAATCGGCTTCTGTCCGTGGGATAAATTGCATATTGTGAACGTGTTTACCGCAAATGCAGTCGCCGTTTACGAAATTATGCTCCGCGTAACCGTCTTTTTGCGAGTCGGCGGTAATGGGACAGTCGGCGACAATGCAATTATGCCAATGATACGTTTCGTTATTTTCCCACTTTTGCGCCCAAACGTGTTCATGCTCGGGTGTAATCGGACGCGGATCCCTTTTGCCGCAGATACATGCTCCGTTTGAAAAGTCATGAGCGGCGTAGCCATCTTTATTCGAATTATCCGTAACTGTGCAGCCGATTACAGTGCATTCGTGCCAATGGTGCGTGCTATTACTATTCCAATTTTGAGACCAGCTGTGGCTATGCGTTTCGACTTCGTTCGGTTTGTCGTTATCGCAAGCTATCAACCCGAAAACGCAGGTTATCGCGCAAACGAGCGATAAAATCGTGAGTAGAAGTTTCTTTTTCATACCATACCTCCGTAAATAAAAAAGTGCGCCAACCGAAGTCAACGCACGAAAAACGCAAACTCCGACTGTCGCCAAACATACTTTATGCATAGTACGGATACTGTACAAACATAAATGGAATTTGCGTTTTTACCAAATTCTAAAAGTTTGCACAGTAAAAGGATAATACCTTTAAATTTAATAATAAAAAAGCCCGTACTCCTTAATTGGGGCATAAAGTATATTTGGCATAATCAATATAGCATATTTTCAAAGAAAAATCAAGAGTTTGCAATGACATAGAAGAAAACACTTCAAATTATACCTTTCGACAAAACATTTCCAAAAAAATGCAAACAAATGTTCTAAAAACTATTGACATGCCTATTACTTATGTGATATAACACGCTATGTTCCACTGAATGATAAATGTGGAAGTTTACCCTTTTGATTGGGTGCGCCGAACGGGTAATGATGAGTTCGGTAGAGTTCCGCGACAAGCACTTGCTTGTAGAATGCGGAAGGTTTTGGGCGGTATATTCGCCCGCGCCTTAGCTTACGGATAGAGCGTAAGTTTTGTTTTTGTACGCAAAATTCGTATGCCGCGATAGGCTTTTATAAGTGTACAATTTTTTCGGAAATAGCACTTAAATCTTCTTTCTAACTTAATAGAATGACCAACCATCATAGAGCAATTTAATGTTGCTAAACACGGTTAGAAGTCGGTGATTACGTTGAAAGTATCAGCGGCTTTTTTCGCGCCTTTTTTACGCTATCTTTCCCGCTCTTTCTTGCGTGGACGAAGATATAAAACTAACAAATCGGAGGTAAATTTTATGACAATAAAAAGCATATTGCCCCACGGTAACCCGTGTGGTGCGTGCAAAGCACGCAATTCCGTAGCAAGCTACAGATACACGCTTTTTGTTTTCTTCGCAAATTTGCCCTTGCAAGCAAGCAAATTTGCTCATCAAATCAGACCGCCTTAATTGGCAAGCAAACGGGAAGCAAAGTTCGTTTCCGTTGTGGACAAAAGCTCCGCAGGACGAACGAAACTTATGCAGCGAAGCGAAATAAGTGTAGTGAGCTACACTTAAAGAATTTAAGTCATTAGGAGGACGAAACTATTTATATCATTTGCAACTTAAAGAAACTGAAAAAGGACGCCGTTACCGATGTCGAAGAAGAAAACGAACGCGACGAAACTTATCAGGCTACCAACCCACAAATAGACAGCTTGCGAACGAAAGACAACTACCATATCGTAACCCCGTCCGACAAGTATATGGATGTTATCGAACAGAGAATTGAGAGGCTACATTTGAAACGCAAAGTACGCTCGGACGCGGTCTATCTCGTATCGTTTGTTCTCGGTGCAAGTCCCGAATTTTTCAAAGTGTCCACAAAGGAAAAACAGTATGCTTTCTTTCGGGATTGCGTTCAGTTTTTCAAGGACAAGTTCGGTGAAGAAAACGTATTGTCGGCCATCGTTCATACAGACGAAACCAACCCGCATTTGCACTTGAATCTTATTCCCATAACTCACGGAAAACTGTGTGCGAAAGATTTGTTTGACGGAAAACTCGCCGTACTTCAAACAGAGTTTTGGAAAGAAGTCGGAGAGAGATACGGACTTGATAGGGGTAAACCAGGAAGCGAAGCCGAACACTACTCTACTGCGGACTACAAGGCAAGAAAGATTATAGAAGCCGCCGAACAAAAACGCACCGAAGCGGAAGAATATTCGGAAGCGTTACAGCAAGCCGAGCAAGGCGAAATTGCCCACAGCAAAAGCGGAATGCGAAAACAAATCGTAGCTGTAACCGCAGACAACGCCGACCTTAAAAAACGGCTTTCAAAGTCTATGCAAGAAACGCTTGACATTGACAAAGAGAACAAAGAACTCAAAGCGTACAAAGTCCGAGCGGCAAAGGCTCTTGAACTGCTTGCAAGATTGGAACGAGAAAACCCGTCGGTTTATAATGCGCTGTTTGAAAGCAAACAAAAACCGCCCACTTCTTCATCAAAGAATTGGTGGGCAAAGTAAACAATTAAATAGACAAACAAAGACCGTGAAGAATCGTCCACAGGAATATGAAAACGAAACAGGACTGAAAGAGTAATCACGGCTTTTTTATGCGAAAAATACCGTCATTGAACGGACAACGCAAATAAATTATAAGTTGCGTTTAGATACGCGGCGTAGGGTTCCCGCAAAAAGACAAAGTATTTTTGTGGGACGAGGAGCCGCAACGGCGCAAAGTAGCCGCCTGCGACAGCGGGCGGCTTAAAGCAAAGTTAGCGGCGACGAAATCGCGGAGGAAATCGAATATGAAAACTGAATATGAATGATTATTATGATTAAGTCGGAGGGAAATTTACGAACACAGCAACTCAATTAAGCAACGGCAGAGATGTACCTACTACTTCTCATACCGAAATCATTGGCGGAAAAAAGTATATCGTCGTAAGTCATTACGTCGGAGGAAAGGACTTCAAACAGGTATTAAGCGATTTGGCTTTCAGACAAGTGCTTGCGGATATGCGGAATACCGCTAATTAAAATATAACGGATCGGGCTTGCCAAATTCGGTGTATTGTGGTATAATACCCGTACATTGAATTTGGCTGCTTTGATTCGAAGGAGTAAAAGAATGCAATCAAAGCAAAACAACAAAAACTACATTGTCGGAATGTACGTTAGGCTCAGTAGAGACGACGAACGCGCCGGCGAATCGCTGTCTATCGAAAACCAAAAAGCTATTCTTTCGGAGTATATCGCCGAGCAAGGCTGGACACTTCACGACATTTATGTGGACGACGGCATATCGGGGACTACGTTTGAAAGAGCTGGTGTAAAGCGGTTACTCGAAGACGCGAAGCAAGGCGTTATCAACACCATACTCGTCAAGGATATGAGCCGTTTCGGAAGAAACTACATACTTGTGGGACAATTTCTCGATTACGTTTTCCCAACATTCGGCATACGGTTTGTGGCGTTATCCGATAACATTGACACGGAGAACAAAGACACTCCCGCTATGGATATGATGCCGATAACCAACGTGTTCAACGAATGGTGGGCGGCGACCACGAGCAAGAAGCTACGCGCCGTGCGTATCAAGAACGCAAAAGAAGGCAAAAACGGAATGTCCCATTCCCCCTACGGTTACACGCTCGGAACGGACGAGAAACGTTCTTTACAGGTAAACGAGAAAACCGCGCCCATAGTAAGACGTATCTTTGAAATGCGGGCAAGCGGTTTAACGCCGAGAAAGATAGCGGATATTCTGAACGTCGAAAAGGTTTTAACGCCCAACGATTACAGGATAGCGACAACGGGTATCAACGGCGTGAGAAATTCGGCACATTTATGGAGTACTTCCGTTCTTCGTACTATGCTTTCCAACCAAGCGTATATCGGCAATTTAGTTCAACACAAATCAACTACAATTTCATACAAGAATCACAAGTGGCAACGCCGTCCCGAAGAAGATTGGATAATCGTCGAAAACGCACACGAAGCTATTATCGCGAAAGAACTATGGGACAGAGTGAAAGAAGTCGAAAAAGCCGTAGGACACGGCAAGCATACACAGCGCGGTTATATGCACCCGCTGTCGGGACTGATGTTCTGCGCGGACTGCGGCGCGAAAATGCGGTTAGGTTGGAATATGCCGAAAGACATTCCGTATTTTAACTTCAACTGCGGAACGAAATCGCGTATGGGTTCATCTGCGTGTTTCAGTCATTTCATTACCGTACCCGTATTGGAACAAATCGTCAAAAATGACGTCGCCGCGAAAGCTGAGATGATTATAGGACACGAAGCGGAATTCAAACAGCGGTATTTAGAACGACAAGCGACACTCGCCGATAGAAACCAAGCTGACGTTAAGAAAGACCTGAAAAGAGCCGAAAAGCGTTTAGCCGAACTCGACAAGCTAATCGAAGCGGCGTTTGAAGAAAAAGTCGCGGGCAAGATTCCCGAAAGCGTATGCGTGAAGCTAATCGAAAAGTACACAGCCGAACAGACGGAACTGAAAGGGAAAATAACTTCTCTTACGCAGGGACTTGAACAAGTAACGCAAGCCAAGACGGACGTGGACGAATTTATCCGTAGGTTGAAAATGTATTTTAATGCGCCTACACTCACCCGCGAGATGTGCTTATCGTTATTCGACCACCTTGTCATCGGCGGCAAAGAAACGGTTACGGGCAAACCGCAAGAGATACATATCTACTACAAGTTAGATATCGACTCAGTTTTATCCCCGTAACACCACAAACACCCCAAAATGAGCTTTATGTCCATTTGGCTTATTAGAAGGTATGAACCAATACTATTCGGCGGAACTTTCGCAAAAGGTTAAACGCGGTATGAAAGAAACGAGATTGAAAGGCTTATATCAAGGCGGTGGTTTGCCTTACGGGTACAGAGTAGAACAACGCAAAGTCGTAATAGACGAAACCACAGCCGACACAGTACGCTTTATGTACGAACAGTATTCAAAAGGAGTTTATGTGAAAGAGATAATCTCTCAACTTACAAACAAAGGTATTTTATACAAAGGCAAACCGTTTGCGCCAAATACCGTTTACGGCATACTTGCAAACGAAAAGTATTCGGGCGTTTATATGAAAGACGGCGAAACCGTAGATAACATTTATCCGCAACTTATTTCAACCGATATTTATAAAATTGTCCGCGCGAAAGTCGAACAAAATAAATTCGGGAAACGTAGTATTAAAGCCGTATATTTATTACGCCATAAAGTAAAATGCGGTTACTGCGGCAGACCGATAAGCGCAGAAACGGGAACGGCACGCAATGGCGATATAAAGCGTTATTACAAGTGCATAGGACGAAAGAAAGATAATAACGGCTGTATCAAAACACAAATTCCGAAAGACTTTTTAGAAGAATTTGTTACGGACAGTATCATACAAGTAATGACCGAACCGAAAAACCTTGATAACATCGTAACCGAGATTATGAAACGGCAAAACAAAGACGAAAACGGCAATCTCAAAATGCTTACAAATGAAAAGCACCGCATAGACAGAGCGTTGGAAAACCTTGTTAATGCGATTGAAAACGGTATCGTATCGAATACTACAAATAAGCGTTTGCACGACCTTGAAAAACAGCAAGAGCAGTTAGAACGGCAAATACTCATAGAACGCAGTAAAACCGCCGTAAAACTTTCCGAAAGCGATATACGGCAATATTACGAACAAGCGTTAAAGTTGGAAACAAAAATGCTTATAAACTTTCTTATAAAGGAAATCGTGTTATATAACGACAAAATAGAAATTTACTTTAACGCACCTATAAAGCAAAGTCCCGATGACGATAATCGGGACTTTTTGTTTTACTCGAATTACGGCAACTTACATTATAAAGTGCAAAACGTAAAGACTATACAAAACCGTAAAATGCAAGTAGAAATGTATATCGTATAAGACAAAACGCAACGGCTATTTATTCCACGTTCCGCTTGACGCGAGCCGCGCAAGAGCGTGTATATAGGCAAATAAGGGCGAAACACGCAACCCACCGCAAGACGGTGGGTTTTGGTTTGCCTTTGGCAATGACAGCCTAACACGCTCTTTTCTCACGTCAAGCGGCTTTCGCGGCATAAACCGCCGTTGCATACAAAAAAATAACCCAAACTAAACCCATTTAAGGTTCAATTTAGGTTATTCGTGGTGCAGGTGGTGGGACTTGAACCCACACGTAGTCACCTACATTGGATTTTGAGTCCAACGCGTCTGCCATTCCACCACACCTGCATATTTAGTAATGTAAAAATACTTGCGTTCAACGCATATGCCCTAGCCGAGCGAAGCTAACGCCACGAAGTATTACACCACACTTACATTTATCGTGCTTATATAATATAGCATATCCGACAAGTTTAATCAACAATTTTTAAGCAGATTTTAACAAAAAATTTAACCTTGCACAAGTTTTACTGCTAAGAGTGCAAACAAAATAGCTGTAACAATTGCAATAAGGCGCAATTTGTGGTAATATATTCAAGTATCTACCCGTAGTCTAATTGGATAAAATTATGCCCTCCGACGGCATCGTTTCGGGTTCGAATCCCGACGGGTAGACCATTACGGCGACATCACTCTTAGTCGCACAAGAACGGACGTGCCAATGCGCGTCCTTTTCTTTTGCTCCTTTTTGTTCGTCGCCTTTTTGTCTTGGCGTAGGTACTGTTCGAAATAATGTAGCGTTTCACTTACCGACGTTGTCGGACGAATCCCGACGGGTAGACCACTTTTTACTACCGTCGCAACGTTGCTTTAAATTGTTTAAGAGATAGTTTGAAGTACTTGTACGTAATTAACGACATTGGATCCGTTGTGTTAAAAATAATATTACAACAATAACGTGTTAAAACCCGTTTTTCGTAATTAAACTGTTGTATTATTTTTATAAAAGGAATATAATGTAGTTAGATTAAGTTTTAAAGGAATGTATCTATGGACGAATTTAACGAAAAAGAAACCGAGCAAACGGAAGAAACAAAAAAGGACGAAAAAATAGAAATCAACAAAAACGACGAAACGGTACGCAAAGTGTTATTTTGCTTGTGCTATTTGTGGGGAATACTGTTTTTTATACCGTTAATACTTTACAAGGACGATGTGGCTAAAATGCGCGCAAACGACGGATTAATACTGCTGTTGCTGTCTGTTATAGGGAACGTCGTTTTGGGTATACTTACAAGCATAAGTTCCATATTCGGTTGGTTAGCGGGCGTTTGGTCGCTACTGCTGCTGCTATTGGGAATAATCGGTATTGTTTACGTTGTTACCGACAAAAACGAACCGTTGCCCGTAATAGGTAAAATAAGATTGATTAAATAAAAACAGGAATAAATTTTTGTGGCGTTACGGTTTTAACGGTAGCGTCACTTAATTTTTAATTGAAAGATTAATTATTTTTAGCACAAAATTGCTTCAAAAAAGCCTTGACTAATGTCAAGGCTTTTTTGGCTCCCCGTGTTGGGTTTGAACCAACGACCCTTCGGTTAACAGCCGAATGCTCTGCCGCTGAGCTAACGAGGAATATTTGCTTAATCTTGCGATTGCTTATCCATATTACCACTTCGATATTTAATTGTCAATTATTTTTACTAAAAAATTAAAAATTAGTTGTTTAAAAATTCATTAGCAACATAATATTGAACACTGTAAATCTTAGACAGCGTTATGTTTGTTTATCCTGCGAAACTTCGTACTAACCTACAATTTCAATTAAGATTTACCTAAAACGGCAAAAATCATAAATAAGCATCAAAAAACAACTTAAAGACATAAAAAAAAGAAGTGCCACGGGCGATTAAGCCTATGTTGTGGGAGCTACAAGGATGAAACGAATAAACCGTAACACCGAGCCAATCACTTCTTATCTGCTATAATACGGCAAGATATTAAAATTGTCAACTGCATATTTACAGCGAACTACATTACACAAAGCAATTGAAATTCGATGCCGACAACGCCCCACTGCGCTTGACGTTCGGCTGAATAGTACGCCAGCATATCGTCGGGATTGGGAATTTCATTTTGCGCATAACCGCACTTTGTCATATCTAAACTTTGATACAATTCATCGAAGTTTGCAAACTTGTGCAATTTAGTCACTTGCGCTACGCACTTTGTAATGTCGGGCTTTGTTGCCAAATTGTTTAAAACAATATAATCACCCACCTTTATAGAACGGCGTTTTTCGTCGTACAAACGCAATTCGATTGTTTTGCTTCCGTTTACTATTTTGTCAAACCACTGTCCGTCAACGTTGAGTTCGCATCTGTCAATATGCAAAGTATATTTTAACGACTTAAAAGTCCGTATTCCGTCAAAACAAGTATACGAACTGTCCTTGGGATTTGTAAAACCGCATTTTTGTATAACCCGCCCTGAACGCATGTTGTCGACGGCGTGTTCGCAAACAAAATCCGTTACTCCCTGTGCCACGCGGTAAGCCAGCATTGCTTGGCTTGCTTCGGTACCGTATCCATTACCCCAATATGCTTTTGCAAGGTTGTAGCCTAATTCGAATACCCCGCTTTTAGTTTTACTGCTGTCACCGCAACCTATCAGTTGACCGTTATCACGCAGAAAAATACCGAAGCAGTTATGTCCGCTTTCGGCAATCCATTTTGCTACGTCGTCGGCATTAGTATAAGTTGTATATCTTAAAAATTTTGTCACTTCTTCATCACCGCACCATTTAAAGGCGTCATTTGCATCGGAAATATCCAACGGCATCAAAAACAAACGTGAAGTTTGAATGAACGTTCCGTCAGTCTTTGCCTGTGCTATGCGTTTGGTCAAGTCGGTCATTTTACATCCCCTATTAAAGGCGTTTCCCTGTCGGTAAGCCCCATATGATTTTGACAAAAGAAAAGATAATCAATATATTCGTGAGAGTAAGGAATAAACGTGCCGCCGTTTATTTGCGCGTGGATTTGTTCCTTGGTAAGCCATTTTACTTCGGCAACTTCCTCTGCTTGCAGTTTTACGTTATTTGCGTCAACATCCATAGTCACGCAATAAACGTCGTCGAAGCCGTAATTAAAATACACCGTAACGGACGGCGTGACGTCTGCAGGCAAATTTATACCTAATTCTTCATTGGCTTCGCGAACGGCACCTTGAATGGACGTCTCACCGCTATCCACACAGCCGCCGCAAGATAAATCCCACAAAGCGGGAAAAACTTTTTTACTTGTTACGCGCTTTTGACAAAGCATTTTGTGATCGGACGAAAATATGCAAATATGCACAACCAAGCGGTAAGCACCTTTGGGTTGTACTCCGCCGCGTTCCATAGTAATACCGAGCGGACGTCTGTTTATATCGTACAAATCAAATAATTCCATATCTTTTCCTTTAGCATTGAATAATAATTTTAAACGACTTGCGCTGTCACGCAAATAATTTATTGTTACATTATAATTAAGAATACTACAAAAATACAAGCGTGTCAAACAAAACAAAAAAACTATAACAAATATTAAGGCGACAAACAAAACTTTGTTGACAATAAAAGCAATCAATGATATACTTACATTAACAATTTATATTAAGTCTATTAGGAGGAAACTCAAATGAAAAGAATAAAGACTCTCGAAACGCGTAACCTTTGCGAAAGCGCTAAAAACGGCGGTTGCGGCGAATGCCAAACTTCCTGCCAATCCGCTTGCAAAACAAGCTGCGGCGTAGCAAACCAAAAGTGCGAAAACAGCGAAAACAAATAATTTAGCCAAATTACGAGATGCCGCCACAAAATGGCGGTATTTTGTTGTAAACATTAACACTAAAATTTAAAATATACATACAGTTGCTTATGCCTTTTCGGTTAAGTTTGTACACTGCCGAATTTACGCATTACGCACTACGCATTATTATGATACATCAATATAAACTAAACGGTTACAATATTATACTGGATACTTTTTCGGGGTCGATCCATTCGGTAGACGACGTTTGCTACGATGCAATCGAAATGTTCGAAAGTCACCCCGAACAGGAAATAGTCGATACGCTTTCGGCAAAATACAACCTTGACAAAAGCGAAATTGCCGAATGTCTTGACGATATAAAGGAACTTAAAAGTCAAGGCAAATTGTTTGCCGAGGACACTTTTTCGCCTATTGCTACCGCTTTTAAGGAAAAAAGCGGAAACGTTATTAAAGCGTTATGTTTGCACGTAGCGCACACTTGCAATCTCAACTGTTCGTACTGCTTTGCCAGTCAAGGCAAGTACCACGGCGACAGAGCGGTAATGAGTTTTGAAGTGGGCAAACGCGCATTGGACTTTTTGATTGAAAATTCGGGAACACGCAAAAACTTAGAAGTAGACTTTTTCGGCGGGGAACCGCTTATGAATTGGCAAGTTGTAAAGGACCTTGTAAAATACGCGCGTTCGGTGGAAAAAGAAAAAGGCAAAAACTTCCGCTTTACGCTAACCACTAACGGCGTACTAATAGATGACGACGTGATAGACTTTTGCAACAAGGAAATGAGCAACGTCGTACTGAGCCTTGACGGACGCAAGGAAATACACGACCGCTTGCGCGTGGACTATGCCGGCAACGGAAGCTGGGATAAAATTGTACCCAAATTCCAAAAACTCGTAAAAGCGCGCGGAAACCAAAACTACTATATGCGCGGAACTTTTACGCACGCAAACCCCGACTTCATAAACGATATCCAAACTATGCTCGACTTGGGATTTACCGAACTAAGTTTGGAACCCGTCGTTTGCAGCGAAACAGACGAGGCAAGATTGACGGACGACGACATCAAAATTGTATGTCATCAATACGAAGAACTTGCGCGACTAATGATACAACGCAAAAAGGAAAACCGTCCCTTCACGTTTTACCACTATATGATAGATTTAACCGGCGGACCTTGCGTATATAAGCGCGTATCGGGTTGCGGAAGCGGAACGGAATATATGGCAGTTACTCCTTGGGGCGACTTGTACCCCTGCCACCAATTTGTAGGGGAAGAAAAGTTTAAGTTGGGCGACATCTACAATGGCGTTACGAACAACGAACTGCGCGAGCAATTCCGCAAATGCAATGTTTATACAAAAGCGGAATGTAAAGACTGTTGGGCAAAGCTGTACTGTTCGGGCGCGTGCGCGGCAAATGCTTACCACGCCTCGGGCGACATTAACGGAATATACCCCAGCGGTTGCGAACTGTTTAAAAAGCGTATAGAATGCGCAATAATGATTAAAGTAGCCGACCACATGCGCGACGGGAACTGAACGCAGTCGCTACGCTTTGTGCTAGCAGTTCTTTATCCGTCGCGGTCGGACTTAGGAGTTGCGCCAACACGGCGCGTCTTATTCCACTTACGTTGGGGAGCGCATCCCCAACATCCCCCGCTAGGACGCAAAGTTCGGTACACGCCCGTACTTTGCGGAATTTGATTAACATTTTT
>CARAIG010000083.1 GCA_948938605.1 uncultured Eubacteriales bacterium | reverse complement strand
GGTTTGTTAACGGTATATAGTTGAAAATAACTGTTGTTAACTGCATTGCATATTATTTTACAAAAAAGTATGGAATACTATATTACTGTTGCATACCATTGAAAATAAAACGACACAAAATATATAAAATTAAATAGCTTTAATAAATTGACAATAAATAATAAAAGAATTATAATAACGTTACTATTGGGGTATCGCCAAGCGGTAAGGCAACGGATTCTGACTCCGTCATTCGCAGGTTCAAATCCTGCTACCCTAGCCATTTTGACCTAAAATCTGGTGTTTTTGCGCCAGATTTTAGGTTTTTTTAACCACTAAAGGCTTTTTTTTCGTAATTTTTGCGGGAATTTAAGGGGATAAAAATGTGGGTAAATTTTGTGGGGTTATCCGCCGTATTTTAATGTCGGCAATTCGTAATCCACCTTTAAGGCTTGACGTTGTAAAAATTCTTGCGAAAAGTCCGTATAGCCTCTATCCACTAGCGACGTTACAACGTCCCTGTCGTAGGAGTGTCCGTCCCACTGCATAACTACTTCGCCCGCAACGCCGCACTCCTTACAGCGTGTTATAAACGTATAGCGCAGTTCGTGTATGTGATGGTTAGGGAAATACTTTCTCATTGCCGTTTGCATTGTGTTTGGGTTTGCGCGCTTTGCCCTGTTGAAGTCCACATACGGCAGTACGCGTTTGAACACCGGCGTAAAGGGTATTGTGCGGACAACTTCCTTCCTGCCCAAACGGGTTTTACTCGATATGCAAGATAGGTTTTCGTCCTTGATTTTTATGCTGGTTAGTTCCGACTTACGCAACCCGAAGTATACCAACACTAAAAACGCGTGCGCCCAATCGGACTGCAAATTTTTCCGGCAAATGTTTACAAGTTCCGCTTCCTCCTGCAAGGTAAAGGCGGAACCTTTTTTACGTTCGGCGTAGGGAAGTTTGATTTTCTTCATCGGGTTGGATTCCACCACTTTGTCCTCTACGGCAAGGTCGAATATGCACGAGAACGCAACCGACAGTTTTTCCGCAGTGCGGTGCTTTTCCTGTTCCACAAAGCCGAACAAGTATTCCTGCACGCGGCTACGAGTCATTTCCGCCATTGTAACGCCCATAAAATCCCGTTTTAAGTGCGTATCGGCTACGCGTTGGTATTCCTTAAAGGGGCTTTCCTTAACGTTAAAACGCTTGGATGCTAACCACTCGTCCACGTAGTGGGCAAACGGTATGCCTTGTGGCGGTTTGGTTGTTTTGTTGTAAGTTTTGGGTATGTTGTATGTTGCTGTGCGCTTCGGTTTGTTATGGTTTACTTGTTCGCCTCTCATTAACTTATCTAAAAAACGGCGTTTCATTTCTTCAATCGTGCTTGCGCAAGCATAAATGTGAATTCCTTTGCGGCGGTAATTTACTTCGTACACGCCCTTGTGGTAGCGGTACGGTATTATTGTGTCTCCGCACGCAAATATGTTTTGGTATCTTGATGGCATAATGTCTATCTCCTTTTTAGTAAATTTGAAGCCCATTTTTGCCCGTCTGCCACGACTCGATACCGCGTTTGACTGAATAATTGTTGCGGGCGTTTGTTCGTCCATAAGCGATTTGATTGCCTCTCCCTGCGCCTGCAAAGTTGCAAGTATTTGGGCAAGCATATCGTTTGTAATTTGTGTGTTGTTAGAAAATGTATCTTTTACCATAAATGCGTAAATTTATAGATACAATGTTCTCTCTCTATCAATTTTATTCCTCCTTTTTTGTGTTTGATTGATTGTGTTGTGTTTTAAGAATTTCGTAGGCTTGCAAAATGAAGTCTACTTTTGTAATGTTGTTTTGTTTAAGGAACGCGTTTATTTCATCGAATTTTTCGCGCGGAATCATTGTTTGAAAATTGCCGCTCGCGTCCTTGCGTTTTTGTTTGTTCTTTTCTTCGTACTTGCGGTTAGCCAACCTTTGCGGCATGTCTTCTTTGCGTGTTACCATTTTATTTTTCCTCCCATACATAAACTAAATTTGTAAGTATTTCCTGTTCGATAAAGTTTTGCATTTCCGTTTGCTTGCGAAGGTCGGCAATGTAATCTCCCGTCTTTTGGTATTCGGGACGTTTAGACAACTGCGCATACAGCGTGTCGTACATCTCGTCCGCTTGCCTGTCTATGCCGTGCAAGTAATCGGGAATATGCCCAATCATTGTCATCTCAATTCCTTGATGCTGTTCAAGGTAATGCTTGGCTATTGTCCCGTACTTGCCGTAGACTTGCTCTTTCGGTTTATGCGTTCTTTCGTATTCTACTACTTCTTCTACTGTCCATTGCTTTGCCATAGGTTTTACCTCCTTCGTGTCGTCGTTGAGACGAATTTTGACTGCTTTTTAGTTGTTGCAGTTTTTATCAAAACAGTATATATACGATTTGCATGTTTAGTATAAATCTTTTGCGGGGAAGTGTCAATAGGTTTAGGCAAAGTTATTTACCCTAATTAGAAAGTTACTTACCGTAATTATATTTAGTGTTTTGTTTGGCAGAGTTGGTTTGCTCGTCTATGTCGTTTTCCTCTTGCTGCATCTTTTGGGAATATTCCTGCTCTGCTGTTTGTATTTCGTCTATGTAGGATAGAATGAAGTTATCAAAGAGTTTACCTACTTTACGGTGAGATATGGCAAGACGGCGCTTTAGGGGGTTATCGTTTACTTTGTGGCGTATGCGTGTTTGGAACAGTTCACCCTTTATTTGCTTTACCGCTTGCAGTATTACATTGCCTTGTCTACGTTTAAAGTCATTTACTAAGTCTTGGGTAACGGTAATGTTGTTACTGTCAATTTTGTAGTGGTTAGTATGCTCTCTTGCGTGGTCGGTATTACATAATGCTTTTATCTTTTTGTTTAGTTGAGCAATGTTAATATAAAAGTTAGCGTTGGCTTTGGCTATGCGTCTATCGTGTAGAACTAACAAATGGGCAATGTTATCTACCTTTTCTCGGTACGGTTCCATATCCTTTTTGTTGTAAAAGAAACTTGCCGTTTTGGGGATTTCCTTGGCTAAGGCTATTACCGCTTTTTTGACGTCGTTGTACTCTACTATTCTTTTGTTAAAAGTCATTCGTTTAAGTTCCTTGATGGCTACATCTCGGGAATTGTAAACTTCGGGATGGCTTTCATCTATGTAAAGATTTAATCTAACGTGCATTCTGTCTATTACTGCTTTGGGGATTTTTCCTTTATGACGGTACTCTAAGTTTTTGCTACGGTATTTACATTTCGGTTCCTTTTCCGCAAACCAAAAGTGGATGTGCAAGTGATGAGGCTTGTCCTTATGCAAAGCGCAAATTAGGTCTATGTTTTTAGGATTTAAACCCATATCTTTGAATAAGTCCCCAAAGGTGCGTTTTACTAAGTGTACGCACTTTTCCGCACAGTCTATCTTGTAACTCATTTCCTCGTTGAGAGATATAAAGCCGTGCCATAGGTTTTTAGGGGCTTTTGCCCGTTGCTGGATTTCTTGTAGTTGCTGACGTGTTATGCCGCCGTTGCCGTTGAAAACGCCCGTAGACTTTTCAAAATACTGTATCATCGAACGTGTTTCCGTTTTGCTGTTTTCGCCGTTTAGTTTGCGGTCATTGGTAATATATTTGTATATGTTGTTGCCGCCTCCCGACATCTCGTAAAAGGCGCGTTGCTGTTTGAATTTTTCTTGTTCGTATGCCGATGCATCTCTACGAATTTTGTACGGCGTGTAACTGATGTTAAATATTATTGGTTGGTTGCTTATGTTCTTTTTCCTCCTTCTTTTTCTTGCATAAGCAAGCAGCAGGCGGGTTTCCCGCTACCGAACCGCTAAAATGCAATTTGCAACACAAATTACATTTTACTTATCCTGCTACAAATTTCAGGGTATTTGTTGGTACTTTCCCGCACGTTTGCTCGCCTGTTTTTGACTGGTTGCTTACAAGATTTTACTTGCTTTTACTAATTTATATTGCATTACAACTTTACTTTTACAATACACGCATAAGCATCACCTCCTTTGTTGAAATGTATATACAAAAAGGGCGATTGCAAATTTGTACAATCACCCTTGGATAAATATATTAAATTGTGTAACAGAAAATTAACCCCGGTCGAATTGTTCGACCGCTGCATTAGGAATAGTATTTATCTATTCTTGGGTTAATGCAGTATTTTACTCTTAGATTATTCTTTAGGAGTATCTATATGTTTCCTGATGACTTGGCTGTTAATATCTATTGTGCCATAGTCTTTACCTATCTCCATAAAGAAGACTAAAGGATCATCTTTGTATTCCCAGAAGTCTGTCCATTCAAAGTCTCTTAACTTCATAGGATTGCGTTCGTCGAATATCTTGTTTATACTCGGTTCTTTTCCTGTAAGACGTTGTTTGCTTCCTGTATATATTATCTTGTTGCCTTGTTGAAAGCCTATATTGTCATAAACTTTTATTACCCTCTATTATAAAGCCACGAGGGGCGTGAAAAATCGTACCCCCCCCCTATTTTATTTGAAATTTATTGTTTATTTACGTTTGTAAGCGAACTTGCAATTTGCGACACATAAGGTATTTTTCGGATTTCCTGCAAGTTGTCTCTTAACTTCTTGATGTTGGCTTTCGCTTTCAAAAGCAATTTGCGTACTGCTCCTTCCGTAATACCCATAAGTTTGGCAATTTCGACCTTTGAAAAATACATTTGCGTGTACAACAAATATGCTTGCGCTTGCCGCTTGGGAATGTATTTTTTGAGAGCCTTATACATTGCCCTAACACATTGATTGTATTCCTGCCTAAACCGCCGTTCGCTTTCGCGCAACTCTTGCTGTTCAAGTATGTAATCAATACTTGCCGTCTTGTATTCAAAGTCAAAACCTGCGTCCAGCATTACTTCCAGAGACTGATGTCTGCGCGTTTCTTTACGTTCGTTGCGCTCCTCTTCTGCAACAATTTGCCCGTACACTTCCGCTACTGCATCTTCAACTTTCAAACACTCCACATGTCCGTCATAAAACTCGTACAATATCTCTTTCATCGTCCCATATAACCTTCTCTATCATTATATAGAACATTCGTTCGATTGTCAAGTTAAATTGATTGTTTAAAAATTTTTTACAATTTTGTAAATCCATACATTGTGATAATTAAGTTATAGTTATAGTTGCTAT
>CARAIG010000082.1 GCA_948938605.1 uncultured Eubacteriales bacterium | reverse complement strand
GAGTCACCGTCCAAAGTACAATATATTTGCGCTTTACCCGGTCTTACTTCATTAATGTCGGCAACCGAAATGGTTTCGGTACAGTATTTAGGCAAAGTGTTGAACGTGCCGAACGCACCGAATTTATTGTTGGCATAGATGTTGCCTATGCGGTTTTCAAAGTTAAAACTTCCCTTTAATTCGCCTGCTGCCCCTTTACGTCCCTTTTCGACTCCGTCAATAGAACATTTAAATACGCCGCCGTTTTTACATTCGATAATATTACCATTTGTATCGGTAATGGGGTGACCGAGACTGCCGAAATTCAAATTTGTCCTTACATACGTTAACGTACCTATACCGCTTGAAGAATCCTTAGACCACAGTCCAAGTCGGTATTGTTTAGTAGTAAAATCTTTTTGGGGACGAATTTTAGTCATACGCACTTCGCCGTCGCGGATATATTTAACGTCAAGCGCTTTTCCGTTACTTTTACTGGCAATTTCCGCTAATTTTGCCGAGCCGTATATGGATCGTCCGTCCAATTCGATTACTACGTCGTTGATTTCCAGCCCCGCTTCCATTGCAGGACAGCTTAAACTGCCGTCTTCGGATACGAACTCGTTTAAACCTATAACCGTAACGCCGTCGCCGTCAATAGTTATTCCCAACGGGTATCCGCCCAAATAAACTTTTTCGTTAATTTTTGACGAACTGCTAGCGCCTATAAAAAGATTGCCTATATCGTCGAGTATATTTCCGTCTGTTTCGCCCGCAATACACGTCTCGGCATAACCGTTTGCCGAAGCGAATGCGGTAATGCAAGTAAATTGCAAGCAAAAACAGATTACAAGTATGAGAATTAATGCTTTTTTCATATCCACCTCAAAATACTAGTTAAAAACAGTGTTTGAGTACACTATGGCTAGTGTGTGAATATGAACGCACAATATACATTATTAAACAAAAAAAACAGTCGCTAGCGGCGCCAGGACTGTTTACGTTTAAATTTGTTACAATGATTTTTTATAGTTTTCCGACCAATCGATAAGCTCCTTAGCATTAGCGATTGCATATGCGCCCACACCGCCCATAAGACGGGCAACCTCCGCAGCACGCTGCTCGTAATCGGTTATGACGTCCACATTTGTATAAGTTTTACCGTCTTTTTCGAATTTTTTGATATACAAGTTAACGTCCGCCATAGCAACGATTTGCGGCAAGTGGGTAATAACAATACATTGATAGCCGCTATTTTCGTTATGCGAAACGTTAGCCAGTTTGTTAGCAACCATTTGCGCCATAGTACCTGATATTCCCGTATCGATTTCGTCAAAGACCATTGTAGGAATATTTTCCGCCAAAGCCGTAATATTTTTAACGGCAAGCATAAAACGCGACATTTCACCCCCGGATATTACTTTTGCAAGGGGCTTTAACGGTTCGCCTACGTTAGCCGACATTAAAAATTCAACCGAGTCGAAACCGTTAGAAGAAGGCGCCTGAGCGTACTGTTCGAAACTTACTTCCCGGTTAAATTGCACCACGAACTCAGTTCCGCCCATACCCAAATCGTTAAGTTCGCTCATTATTTGCTTGGCTAAACGTTCGGCAACATTTTTACGTTCATCGGACATTTTGCAAGACAATTCGTACATCTTTAACAGTACTTTATTTTTTTCGCTGTTAAGCTGCTCGATTTTTTCGGCAGAATTGGCAAGATTTGAGTATTGAGTTTCGGCATCAGCCAAAAATTTAAGGCATTCGGCAACGCTACCGCCGTATTTACGTTTAAGTTGTTTGATACGCTCCAACCTTGCTTCCATTTTGTCAACTTCGGCAGGACTGAATTCCGTTTGCTCCAAAATCATATACAGTTCGGAACAGACATCGTCAATTTCCAACCGTGCAGACTGCAATCTGTCTTGCAAAGCGTTAGCCGAATCTTCCAAACCGCCTATTCCTTTAAGCGCAGAACACGCTTGCGACAACTTACTCACAGCACCCTGTTCGCCGTTTAAATTTCCCGTTGCAATGCTTAGCGCCGAAGAAATCTTTTCAACGTTAATCATACGTTTATGAGCGGACAGCAACGCTTCTTCTTCGTCTTCGCTCAAATCCGCATCCTTAATTTCGTCTATTTGGAATTTAAGGATGTCGAGCAATCTTTCTCTTTCCGCAACGCTGCCGCCAAAAGATTTGAGTTCCTTGTTGATAGCGTTTAACTTAGGAGCCAATGTTTCTTTAAGTTCGGTATCACAGTTTTTAAAATTGCAAAACGCATCTAAAACTCCCAGTTGATTTTTTTCATTCAGCAAAGCCAAGTGCTGTCCTTGTCCGAAAATATCCACCAACTCGGCGCAAACTTCTTTTAAAATAGCAAGCGTTGCCGTCTTACCCTGAATGCGAATTTCGTTTTTACCTGTCAAGGACATTTTACGATTAAGCAAAATTTCGGTATCGCTGCCGTAACCGTATTCTTCGAGTTTTGCAATCACCGAACTATTTGTATCTACTTCGAACAAAGCGGTTACTTCCGCAACGCTTTCGCCGTATTTTATAAGAGTTTTGTCGGCGCGTTCGCCCAAGACAAAAGCAAGCGAATCGATAATAATCGATTTACCGCTGCCCGTTTCGCCGGACAATACCGTTAGTCCCTGTTGAAAATCGATTTCCAAATGACTAATCAACGCTATGTTGTTAATTACTATATTTTTAATCATAAATTTCTTTTGAATATAACTCTGTTAATCTAATAAGCGGTTGATTTCCTGCGACAAACTGTTGGCGTCTTTTGCACTGTTACAAACAATCAAAATGGTATTTCTGTCCGCCACCATACCTACTATTTCGTCCAAACCAAGCTGTTCTATTGCGCCCGATACAGCCGAAGCATTGTCGGTCATTGTCTTTATGACGCAAAGGTTATTTGCCGTTACAATGGAAATTACGGTCTCACGAACCACATTGAGCAATTTCCCCGACAAATTACTGTCGACTTTTTGCTTGGTTACGTACTTATATTTGCCGTTTGCAGTAAGCGTTTTTATAAGCCCCAATTCCTTAATATCGCGGGATATTGTTGCTTGGGTAACATTGTAACCCGATTTTTGCAAACTGTAAACCAGTTCGTCCTGAGTTTCGATGTCCTTAGTTGCTATAATACTGAGTATTTTGGATTGTCGGGATGCTCTGCTCATACGCCGCCTCTTTTATTAATTTAAATAATTATACACAATTATGTATAAAAATACAAGGATTATTTAATCAATTCGGCAATAACTTTTTTAATACTTTCGACGTCCAAATTGCACATTGCCATTTGCTCGTCGACTTGTGCGTGGCGGACAAATACGTCGTTAACGCCCATAATGCGGACTGTATTGGCAAGCCCTTTTTGCGAAAGATGCGTCAAGACGCTTTCACCGAAGCCGCCGCTTATAACGTTTTCCTCCAATGTCAGTATTTTAGCATTGCCGATACCGTTCAAAAACACTTCGTCCAACGGCTTTACAGAAGTGACATCGACAATTTCGACGTCATCGGTCGATGCGCGTAACGCTAACTCGACCATTCGCGAACCGACGGCAAGCACAATTATTTTGCGGTCAACAGACTGCTTAACGGTATTCCATTTGTAGTCAAAATCGCGCAGTTCGTCGCTTAATGTTTTGGAATATCTGATAGCTACGGGACCGTTTTCGTTTGCCCCGGCAAATATCATTTGCGAAAGTTCGGAATATGTTGACGGCGTCCATACTTTAATATTAGGTATTTGTCCTAAATACGACAAGTCAAATAATCCTTGGTGCGTTTGCCCGTCAGCACCGACAAACCCCGCCCTATCAAGTAAAAATACGACGGGTAAATTTTGCAATGCCACATCGTGTAAAATTTGATCGTAACTGCGTTGCAAAAATGTAGAGTATATTGCTACATAAGGTTTTACTCCGCCTTTTGCAAGTCCGCCGGCAAAAGTTACTGCGTGACTTTCGGCTATACCCACATCGTAAAAGCGTTTAGGATACTTATTTGCAAAAACGTCCAGTCCCGTAGCCTTAGACATTGCTGCGCAAATTGCAACTACGTCTTGACGGGTTTCGGCAAGTTTTAACAATGCGTCCCCTACAACAGCCGAACTGTCCATTGCACCGCTAAATGCAACACTGCTTGGCAAAACAGAGTGAAATTGTTCGGGATCTTTTTCGGCGGGAGCGTATCCTTTCCCTTTTTTAGTTACTATGTGTAAAATAGTAGGTTTGCGAACGTTGTTTTTTATCTTAGTTAAGTAATAAATCAGGTCCCTTATTTCATTTCCGTCAATAATACCTATATACTTAATGTCAAAAATATCAAAATAACTGTTACGTACAAATTTGAGTTTTGCCCTACGTTTGCACCAGCGCAAAAACCTGTACATACCTTTACCGACAAGCGGAATGCGCTGCAAATTTCTTTTTAGTCTTTCCTTATTTTCGTCATACTTACCGACGCGGATTTTTGACATATTTAAAGTCGCCGCCCCGACGTTTCCGCTAATAGACATATTGTTGTCGTTTAGCACTATTAACATATTGGCATTTTTAATGTTGTTTAGCGCTTCGTAATTAAGACCGCAAGTCATCGAACCGTCGCCAACTACTGCAACTACATTGTATGTATTGTACAACGTGTCCCTTGCCTGAGCAAGTCCTAATGCGGCAGATATAGCCGTACCCGCGTGCCCCGTATTAAAACTGTCGTATACGCTTTCAGCACCGTCTGGAAAACCGCTCAATCCGTCTTTTTGGCGCAATGAACAAAAATTCTCACCGCGACCGGTAAGAATTTTGTGTACATAACTTTGATGACCGACATCCCAAACAATTTTATCGTCTTCGCCAAAAACGTAATGAAGCGCAACGGTAAGTTCTACCGCGCCTAAATTACTTGCCAAATGACCGCCCGTAAGCGGCACGCTGTCAATTAATTTTTGACGTATTTCATCGCATAATTGCGGAAGCTGTTTAACGTCGAGTTTTTTTAAATCGGATATGGATTTTACAAATTCCAGCACTATTAGCCTTCCTTATGAAAAACGCTTAAAACCTTGGCAACACCGAAAATAATTTTGTTGCTGTTGTTTACGGCAAAATTTTTGCCAACCGCTTTAAACGTTATGGTTGCAGTAGAAACAACGGCAGATATTCCCACCTTGATAAAAAATTGAGCAATACTGTTTAAATTTTCGGCAAAGCCGCTTGTCAAACTGATAAATATAGCTGCCGCGCAAACACCCGAAACTATACCGCAAATGTCGCCAACTATATCACAGCAAACAGAAGAAACTATATGGCTGTTTTTAGTCAGTTTTACCGCTGTCTTTGCGCCCTTTACCTTGCGCGAAGCCATTGACAAAAACGGCTCGATGTCGCAAGCAGTCGATGCGGTTCCTATCATATCGAACAAAACGCCCAGCACCAAAATAACACACGTAAGTATAGTAGCAAGCCACCACTGCGCGCCTGTCAGTACAAGTTCGGACCCGGCGTTGACTGCAAAGGACAAAAACAAAGTAATCACAAGAGCTTTTAACGGCCACAAATTACGTTGCTTTTTCTTTTTTTTGTCTTGCTGTTTATCTTTTTCTTTCTTTTTGTCGCCGTCATTTGCCGTTTTAGACGACTCGTCAATTTCGTTTTGCTCCCGTAACGGAACAGGATCGGAATTTTTCATATTTCCCCTATTTATAATAAAATTTAAGAGTTATTGCATTACTCTACCTGTAATTAAAGCATACAGCACAGACGCAATAACATATCTAGCGATAATTGACAACAGTCAATCACAATTTATTGCGAACAACAAACTGTTCATTGCAACGTCGCACAACAAAACACAATCGAGCGTTGCTTGCGCAATATTATATTCTCGGTCAAATACAATGCACAAACAAACTTAACGACACTTGACCTTAAATTGACTACATCCAAATTACTTATGTGCCAACATTGCACAATTGCAATTTTACATACAGTAAATTTACAAGTGCAAAAGGTAATTTATAATAAAAAAAGGTGGTGACTCGTCAAATAAACCTTACGGCATAGGTTCAGTAGGATTTCCCAAGCAAAAACTCCCCGTCGCCGAAGAAGCAGTTTCCTTTTAATTTCGCCTACAAGGTGTCGCCACTTTTGTAACTGAATCGCCACTTAGTCCGTACTATAATCTCTGACAAGCCTAGTTGACAGTCTAGAAGATTTCCTTTGCAGTAACGTCGTATTTTAGTTTCTTTTGCAAAATTCATTTTGTAAAGCCATCGGACGGTTGCTGTCGGCCAACAAGCAACAGCCGTTCATTACTCCCAAAATTTCACTCAAAACAAGCTACACTGTACACAGCTTTTTATTCACCGCATAGCAGGTTTAATCTCAGAGAGTAGCAAAACCAACTAAGTTTTTGCCACCCTGTAGAGTCTCCACGAATACCGGGAATATGGCGCATGCCATTGCGCTTTACCCGTCATTCTTAACTTCCAGCACCAACCCCCGTTTGGGCAACGAAAGCCGGCACAAGAAACTTCATCGATATGCTCGTCGGCGGTCTTTTAGGCCCGCCTTCAATACGCCGATTACTGACTAGAATACTGCACCACCAAATTTATTAAGTTGTATGTTACTTTTACTGTAACGCGATTGGTATTATACCACAAATCTCAGCAAAATGCAAACATTTATATTATATGCGGATTTATACCGATAAATATTAAATTAGCAGATATTTTAACAAATAAAATCCTGCCGTTAATGACTACTCAGTTAATATTGTTTTTACAATAATAAATGCTGACAAACAAATTTAAATCAGGATTAAAATTTACGCGACAAGTTTTTATTTACGATTTCCTTTACATATTCCAAATTATAAGGCAAACTATCGCACAATTCAATAATTTTGGCAGTAAGTTTGGCTGCAAAAATCTTCAAGTCGCGCTCGCTGTAAATATCCAAAAAAGATTTTTCGCATTTATCGGCATCAAGCATATCGTCAACAACTTGGTAACAAATACCGAGTTTGCTTGCAATTTCGTCAAATATTTTGATTTGTTCGTCGCTTGCTCCGCCGCAAAACGCGCCGCAAACAATAGCCGCGCGGATAAGGTCGCCGGTTTTGTGCAAAGCTACCGCTTCGGCATCTTCAACCGACTTAGTTTCGGTGAACAAATCCAGCGATTGACCGTGAACCATTCCGTTGATACCGCTCATAGCAAACATATATTGACAAGCTCTGGCATAATTTTTGTTGCCGAGCGGACCGCTAAAAGCAATTTCCGCTGCAAGATTCAACAAAGCGTCGCCGGCAAGAACTGCCGTTGCTTCGCCGTACTGCATATGACACGAACGTTTGCCGCGACGCAAATCGTCGTTATCCATACAAGGCAGATCGTCGTGGATAAGGGAATAAGTATGAATAAATTCCAGCACGACCGCCATTGTTTTGGCGCTGTCGTTAATCTTTCCACTTACCGCTTGACAGGTTGCAAGCAATAACATAGGACGTATACGTTTGCCGCCGCTAAACAAGCTGTATTCCATTGCTTGAACAACTTTGTCGCAATTTTTAGGCAAATATTTGCGTAAAAGTTCATCGACGTATTCCGTAGTAATACTAGTTTTCATCGGTCATTTTCCTCACTTTTTCACGTAGTACTGTAAGTTTACCTTTACAATCGGACAATTGCTTCATACATTCGTCCGCAAGAATAACGCTTTTATCGAATATTTCCAGCGATTTTTCCAAAGATACGCCTTCCTCAATTTGCGTAGCCATTTCGTCCAGTTTGGCAATTTTTTGTTCGAGAGTCATTTTTTCTCCTTTGATATAACTTTTGCAATGACGTTACCGTCAATTAATTCCACCGACAAATCATCTCCGACATTAACATTGTCGACTGATTTTACAATTTCCTTTCCATTGCTTACAAACGCATAACCGCGTTTAAGCACATTGATAGGGTTTAAAGAATTTAGTCTGGAAATATTTGCATTTAAACGTTGACCGTTAATTTCAATTCGATTACTTATATTTAGTTCGTCAAGTTCAACAATCCTTGCAATGCGGTTTTTTGCTTGTTCGAATCCGTAATCGATATCGCCATCGATATTTTTGATTATATACGTTACTTTATCGCAATATAACTGCAACTTTGCCGTAATATTATTTTCCATACGCGCAATAACATTTTTAATTTGCCCTTTTGACGCTGCAACGTCTATCGTAACGAATTCAGCCGCTTCGCTAGGAGTTACGGCGCGCCTGTCGGCAGCAAAGTCACACAAGGTATAATCGACGCCATGTCCGACAGCCGACACTATCGGTTTGGCGCACATTGCAACTGCGCGCACGACAACTTCGTCGTTGAAAACAGACAAGTCTTCGTTAGAACCTCCGCCGCGACCGACAATTATAGCATCGACGTCAACATCGGAAAAGTACTTTATGCCCGCTGCAATTTCCTGAGCGGCGCCTTGCCCCTGAACCTTGACAGGATACAAAATCAACTCTACAAACGGCTGCCTGCGTAACGCTACGGTTTGTATATCGTGAATAACCGCCCCGGTTTCGCTTGTCACAATGCCTACTTTACCGCAACACTTAGGCACAACCTTTTTGCGGTCTTCGTCAAACAAACCTTCTTTTTTAAGTTTTTCTTTAAGTTCGACATACTTCAAATACGAATCGCCCGTATTTTTAGTAGAAGTCAATCTTCGAACGAACATCGAAATACTGCCGTTTTTAACGAAGTAATTTACTTGCCCTTCGGCAATAGCAACATTGCCCGATTCGGGAACAGTTACGCCGTCATAGCAAAAACAGTTAATTGTCGCTAAATCGTCTTTTAGCGAAAAGTAATAGCCGTTTGAAGCCCGTTTAAGGTTGGTAACTTCGCCTTGAACAGATACGTCGGACAGTACTCCGTCAATGTCGATTATTCCGTGAATATAGTTATTAAGTTGACTAACGGTTATTGTCATTAAATTCCTTTGGCGGCTTTAAGCAAATTTTCAAACAAAGTAGCACGAGTGACAGGACCGATTCCGCCGGGCACGGGGGATACCGCCAAACATTTTTCGTACACTTCTTTCGATACGTCCCCGCAAGTTTTTCCGTCAACGAAACTAAGCCCGACATCGATTACTATACTGTCCCTTGTTACGTAGTCGCAAGTAATCAAACCTGCAACACCGCATGCCGACACCAGTATATCGGCGCGACGGCAAATTGCGGGCAAATCGACGGTTTTAGTATGACACACCGTAACGGTTGCATTACGCTCCAAAAGCATAAGCGCAAGCGGTTTGCCGACAGCGTTTCCGCGACCGACAACAACCACGTTTTTACCTTTTAAGTCTATTTGGTAATAGTCCAACAATCTAATTACCGCTTGGGGAGTTGCAGGACGTAAACCGTTTTCACCGTTATACAAACGGCATACGGACAAAGGATTTAAACAATCGACGTCCTTGTTAGGATCAACAAACTCAACTGCCCTTTTATACTGTTTTTCCAACGGTTGCTGCAACATTACGCCGCAATACTCGACGCTTTTTGAAATGCGCGAAACAATCGAAAACAGTTCGCCGGGGGAAATACCGTCTTCTACTACAACGTTTTCACAATCGAAGCCGTACTTAGCAGCACTGTTTTTAAGAGAATTTGCATATTGATTCCAACGCGGTTCGTCAAAACCGATTAGGCACAACTTTTTGTTTAAGTCTTGAGTTTGACTGCAAACTTGTTGACAAATACATTCCACAACGGGCTTACCCGACAATAATTTAGCGCTCACGACAACGACCTCGCATAACTTGCCAAAACTCCGTTTACAAACGAAACGCTTTTGTCGGTAGAATACTTTTTGGCAAACCCCACTACTTCGTTAATTACTACAGGACGGGGAGTATCCGCATAGCGCATTTCGTAAATGCCCAGTTCTAATGCAGCCAAATCCGGACGGTATATGCGCGACAGTTTAAACTGCTTGGACAGTTCGGCAATAACGGCATCAAGTTCGCTCTTATGCTCAATTACGCCTTCTACAAGGCTTTGGGCAAATTCCAAATCGCTTTCGTCCAGTTTGTCGGCATCGAATTGCGAAAAATCACTGTCAAAATCCTGACGCATAATATAAGTATAAATTTTGCAAAAAGCAACTTCTCTTGCGTAACTTCTCATACAATCTCCAAAACACTAAAAACCCTTTGATTTACAAAGGGTTGTAGCGTTAATTTTCTTCAAACTCCACGTCGATTACGTGGACGTTAACGTCTTTGACCTTAAACTCGGTCATACTTTCTATTGTATTTTTAATAGTACTTTGGATAGCGCTTGCAACGTCGCTGACTTCCACGTTGTAACGCAACTTAACATACACGTCAACAAACATTTCGTCACTGACTTGTTCCACTTTGATAGAGTCGCGTGCTTGCTTGGAGTTTTCGATATACTTAACTACGCCGTCGACTTCGTTCAAAGCGCAGTCGACGATATCGCGAATAATATCGCTACTGTACACAAGTCTGCCGGTTTCGTCAAATCTGTTTACTACTTTCATAAATAGCTCCCGATTTTGTCATTTGTAGTATTATACCATACTTTTACAAAAAATACAATGGTTATACGGACAGAATTCTAACATATTCGTGCGATATCGACGCCTGAGTTGCAATTACGTTGTAGATACGTACCGTATCTTCGCGTGCAAGTTCGTCCTTATCGACAATAACGCTGATTTTGTCCGAATTGGCATTGACCGTTACAAGCACGTCGTCGTATCCTTGCGCTTTCAACAATGTTTCAAGCAAAAGCTCAGTTTCCATAGCGTCAACGATTTGCTGTTTTTTAGCAAGCGCGTTTTTGCGCGCTTCGGCATATTCGTCCCCTTCCATATTGATAATTTGGTTGAGTTCGGCAATTTCGTAATCACGCGTAGTCTGTCTGTCTAAACGCGAAGTTTGGAAAAAGCTTGTTTGAACAGCGTCGCCCGCATTGTCTTTTTTGTTGTTGGTTGCAAGCAACGTTACGTTAAGTACCGCAGCTACTACAAGAACAACTACCATAGATACAATTAGTGCAATTTTCTTTCCCTTTGACATAGTGTCCCTCCTAACTTTTATGTGTAAACACTTGCACGCGATTTTCGTCGACGTCTAACAGTGTTATTACCGCTTCGTTTATTTTCATCCGCACAATCGGATTATCTGCGCCTTCCGCCACAACCACTACGCCCAATATTTTAGGCGGTAAAGTTTTTATTATTACCGGTTCGCCCTTGACGTATAAAATGTTGTTTGTGCCCGATTCGTATGCGTAAACCGACTCGTTAGTGGCATCGTGCGTAATTGCAACTTCAACCTTGCCGACGCCGTCGATTTTTTGTATTACGCTAACAATTTTATGCTCCATTTCCGCTATATATGATTCGCTTGAAACTTTTTCATCGACGTTTTTTGTTGAAAAGTTACCTATTAGCACGATTGAGACAACAACAATGCCTAAAAGCACCGCAACGTAAATTTCAATGTTCTTAACAGACTTGATTTTTGCAAACAGATTTTTAAGTTTATTCATAACTACTTCCATTTTATTGTAATTTTATAACCGTCAAAATATGTATCGAATATTTTGTCGACCGCACTTTTAATTTCGACCGAATACGACGACTTTGACTGCAACGATATCGTCTTTGCTTCTTTGTCTGCATTTACAATTTCAATATCCAAATTGCGCGCCTGTAAAACATCTTCAACCGTCGCAAGCTTGGATTGAAACTGTTTTTCTTCTACCATTTCTATATACGATTGCTGAATTTGCATATTAGTGTAATTATCCGACTTAATACCGTCAAACGGCGGCGCACCGCCGATCAAATTGATTACCGGCTGGATCATTACAACAGTTACAACAACGCCTATAACCGTTTTAATATACTTGCGAGTTTGCCCGTCGGGAAGAATAATATCGCATAACACCGCTAATATTGCTATCCCTGCTACGCTTACTACCCACTGTCCCATAATCACACCCCGTTTGCACAATTTATAGCAATCAGCATAAGTATACAAAACATAAATGCCACAGCTATAACAAGTACTGCCATAAAAGTCAGCGCTTTACTTATGCCGTTGAGAATTTTTACATACCGTTCGTCGGCAATAGGTTCGCAGATTGCGGCAACGCATTGAATACCCAAGTTGACGCTTATTACGGTTATTAAAGGCTCGGCAATCGTAAACAGCAATATCAACAGTACCACCACACCGAATGCGTTTTTAATTAGCGACGTACTTGCAACCACTACGTCAAATCCGTCCGCAAGGTATCCGCCGAGAATAGGTATATAACTTTTAGTAGCAAACTTTGCGGCTCGGTACGATACGCCGTCGATACTTGCGGCAGTAATCCCTTGAACCGAAGTGAATGCCGAATACACCATAAACAGACAACCTAATATCCAATTTGACGTGTTGGACAAAAAGCCCGACATTTTATTTACCTTGATATTAGAAGAAATATTACCGACGACAGAAAACACTACCGCAAAAACCGATAACGGCAGCACAACTGTTTGAATTACTTTAATAAGCACAGTAGAGAAAACCACCATTGACGGCTGACACACCGCAGAAGCGACGTTTCCGCCGTTAGCAATAAGCAAAGTCAACAGTATGGGCATAGAAGTTTCCGCAAGGGCGCATATTTTGTTTAGCATTTGATAAACTTGCTTATACGACGATGCAACAAGCCCCAAAACTGTAATCATAACTACAGAAACACCGACAAAATTTATCACTTCGTTTGTGCTTTCGGATATCATACTGCCCGAATTACGCCGCACAAGACCAAGAATTACAATTATTGCGAACATTGCAACCAACTGCGGCAATATAGATTTAAGTCCTTCGCCAAACAACGTTAACACAAGCGATAAAAAAGTTTCGGCACTGTCGAATTCGCCGTTAATTATAGCCAATACTTTATCCGCAACACTGCCTATATGTCCGTCGGCGATTGAATCGACATCGGAAAAATCGATTTCATCCAAGTTGTCTTTAACTTCGTCTTCCAAATCGCTGATAGTATCGGCATACGCAACATTGGGAACAAACATTGCGGACAAAAATACAAGAAGTAAAATTATAGAAATTTTAATCTTCATAACGCTAAATCCTTAATTATGCCAAACAACTTGTCCACCATCGGCAAAGCGCAAAACAGTATTGCAATTTTGGAAGCCAATAAGACTTTGTCGCCTACGCTTTTGCAATTGGCGTCAACACAAATATTGTTAGTAAATTCCGCCAGATACCCTATGCCCACCACTTTAATAACGCACGTAACCGCTTCGTTATCGATATTGGCTTGCTGTGAAAAATTATAAAAAGTGTACGCCAAGTCATACAGCTCGTCACAAAGCATACTGACAATTACAACCGATACGCCGATAGCCAAAGGAACGGCAAGTTCGCTTTTCAATTGTCTGACAATAATAATTCCGACAACGCACAAAACCGCAAGCAAACTGATTTTAACAAAGTCCATAGTTACAGCCCGAATAATGCGCGCAAAGTTTCGTAAAGCTGCGCTATTGTATCCAACATCATAACAAGAGCGACAACCAGACCGACCACCGAAACAACGGTGGCTATTTCATCACGCCCTGTGCGTTTTAAAAGCATACATGCGATAGCGGTTATAATGCCTATTGCGGCAATTTTAATTATAATAGTTAAATCCATACCTTACCTACACAAACAGTATTCCGACCATTGCCCCGAGCAACATACCGAGTTTTGCGTAAACGGAAGCTTTTGCAACCTCGTTTTGTAAAACGTTTTGACAATCAACCGTTAAAGTTTTGCTGCAATAGTTTATATGCTCGACTAACGACTGCGAACTGACGCAATCTAAATTGTCAAAGAACCTTGCAATGTTAGCTTTTTGCGCTTTACTCAAATGCACTTTGAATTCTTTATTCAACAAATAAACTGCAAATGCCCGACCGCAATTTGGGGCAAACTCGGCATCAAACTTTGCCAGTTCCAATTGCCTTCCGTTGACATTGTCCGATAAAAGCGACATATAAGTTGTTAAATCTTGATAAAACTGCCCTTTTTCCAATATTCTTTTTTCTACAAACTTTCCTACCGCAAAACCGGCAAAAACGCAACAAATAATTATTATTATGTTTATCATAGTAGTTTACATTTTGTCAAATTTCGCATAACTGCACTCATTTCGACACATATTTGACACAATTTGCTTAGAGTTTAAATTCACTACCAGTCCGAACAAATCCAGCAAACCGAAGCGAGTATCGAAATCTTTTTCCGTTGAAGCGTGTGCACTGCATATAAGCCTTATACCGCTGGCTATGCACGATTTTACAAAAGGTATGTCATCCGTACTCAATTCGTCGCAAACAATATACTGCGGAGACAAAGCGCGCGCCCCCGCTTCAAATGCGTAAAGTTTATCGGACCATTTCAACACATCGCAATTGCTTAATGCAATCAAATTTTCGTCATAAAACAATTCCCCCCGCTCATCCACCACTAAAACGTTATAATTAGGTCCCAGCTTTACTGCAATATCTCTTAAATAAGTTGTCTTACCGCTTGCAGGCACGCCCAGTACCAGTGTATTGCAATGTATGCACTTGTTTAAAACTTCGTCGGTTACGCAATTGACATAATGCGGTACCCTAAAACACAGCGAAGTATATTTTTGAAAAACTTTTTTGTCCTTTCCGAATAAATGACCGCATACGCCGATACGCGTTCCGTCTTCCAAGGTAAAATATCCGTTTGCCAAGCTCTTTTCATACGCATAAATTGAATTACCGCACACCTTTTTTACGATTTCGTCACAATCTTTATCCGCCACAATTGCCGATTTAGCAGAAGCTAGCAATAAGCCGTTTTTGCCCAAACAATACCAATGCCCAGCAACGTTTATTTTAACTGCACAGTTATCACGAATGCGCAACTCTCTTATATCCCGTATTTTTTGCAAAGAATCGGAAATTTCCAACGGTAAGCAATCCAATAATTTCATAACATATTTTATTGGACAAGCAATACAAATATGCCGCAAACAACTAAATTAACCAAAAGAAATACCGCTTGCTAAAATACATCGAACTACTTTAACGCATTTAAAAAATTTGAGGCTGCAAGTTCTATGGCTTAACAGTCCCTGTATTTGGCATTGTGTTTTTATTAATATTTGCGACTACTTTCCTAAAACATAATAAAAAAAAACGTTCCTTAACAAGTTAAGAAACGTTTTGTATACAAAATTATTAAATCAAAACTGACGTATTAATTATTTTGCATAGTCTACGCTACGCGTTTCGCGGATAACGTTAACCTTGATTTGTCCCGGATACTCCAATTCGCTTTCAATACGTCTTGCAATATCGTTAGCAAGCAAAACAGTCGTTTCGTCGTTTACTTCTTCGGGTTTTACGATTATGCGGATTTCACGTCCCGCTTGAACGGCATACGACTTTTGTACGCCCTTGAAGGAATTAGCAATTTCTTCGAGTTTTTCCAACCGCTTAACATAATTTTCCAGCGATTCGCGTCTTGCACCCGGACGGGCGCCGCTAACAGCATCAGCCGCAGCAACGATTACAGCTTCGACAGTCATCGGTTCAACGTCACCGTGGTGAGATGCAATACAGTTTACAACTTCCTTGCTTTCCTTATATTTTTTAGCTAAATCGGCACCGATTTGCATATGGGTACCTTCAATTTCCTGATCGACCGCCTTGCCGATATCGTGCAGTAACGCACCGCGCTTTGCAAGCGCCACATCAAGACCGAGTTCCGAAGCCATAATGCCTGCAATATAACTTACTTCAATAGAATGTCTAAGTACGTTTTGACCGTAACTTGTGCGGAATTTTAAACGTCCGAGCAACTTGATTAATTCGGGATGTAAACCGAATACGCCTGTATCAAATGACGCAGCTTCACCTTCGTCGCTGATAGTAACGTCCATATCACGCTTGACTTTTTCCACCATTTCTTCAATACGTGCGGGATGAATACGTCCGTCGGCAAGTAATTTTTCGATTGCTATACGCGCAATTTGGCGGCGTACGGGATCGAATCCCGACAAAATAACAACTTCGGGCGTATCGTCAATAATCAGTTCCACTCCGGTAGCATTTTCCAAAGCGCGGATATTGCGCCCTTCACGTCCGATTAAACGTCCCTTCATTTCATCGTTAGCCAAAGGCACCGTTGTAACGGTTGCTTCGCTTACCTGATCGCTTGCGCAGCGTTGTATTGCAGTTGCAACAATTTCACGCGCTTTTTGTTCACCGTTTGCCTTTGCTTCCATTTCAATTTTACGAACAAGTCCTGCGGCATCCTTACGCGCTTCCGAAACCATTTCGTCCAGTAAAACCTGCTTTGCTTCTTCCCTAGACAGTCCTGCGACGCGTTCTAATTCTTTTTGTATTTTTTGTTCGGATACTTCCATATCCTGTTTACGCTTGTTCAACTCATTTTGTTGAGTTAACAATTCCTTTTGCTGAACGTCCAGCCTGTCCAACTTGTGAAGAAGCAGTTCTTCCTTTTTGTCCAAAGCTTCTTCCTTTTGGTTCATACGGTTTTCCTGTTTAGCAAGTTCGCTATTGCGTTCTCTAAACTGACGTTCTTGATCGTTCTTTATTTTTTGCGTTTCTTCTCTTGCCTCTTGAATGGCTTCCTTTTTTAGCGATTTGGCTTCGTCTTTTGCCAAATCAATTATTGCGTCGGCTTGCTGTTGGGTTGAACCGACTTTCTTATTTCTGTAACTTCTATATGCCAAAACCCCTGCGACAGCGCCTACTGCGCCAAATACTACCGCCACAGCGACCAGTACACCATAAAAAACTCCAGAAGGAATTTGTGAAGCAAGGAAGAAATATAACATGTCAGACATGTTTTTTCCTCCTATTTATTTTGAATTTATGAAAAACAAATTTTCACTAACATATATTTTACTCGCTTTATGGCAACATGTCAATACTAACTGACAAATTTTGTATATAAATATATATAAAGGCAGTAATTTTACGAAAACATATGTTATAGCTTACTATTATTAATTTAGGTTGCGCCGTCTAGCCACGGAAAAAATTACTAAGTATACGCAAGCGATATGTAATGTGCGTCTTTCGCTCGCTTACTATAAACGCAATCACCTGTGTTTTG
>CARAIG010000081.1 GCA_948938605.1 uncultured Eubacteriales bacterium | reverse complement strand
TAACGCTTCCGTATCCGAATTTACGTAAATATTCGTACATCGTGTCTTTTCCCAAAGACAAAGCGATATCAGTAAAAATAGGGTTACAGCTATTGTTTAATGCGTCGGACAAATTTTGATTTGAATGTTTGCCGTTAGCATGCTTAGTCCAGCAACTTATTTTTGAACCGTCTATTATACGGATTCCCGATGAATTGCCGAATATGTGATCGGCGGAAAATGCCCTGCTGTTTCCGTTTTTGTATTCTTCCAAACATGCCGCTGCCGTCAACACTTTGAATGTAGATCCCGGTTCGTAAATGTCTGTAAGCAAAGTATTCTTTGAGTACTTCATCAAGTATTCTAAGTCGTCGCGCGGTAAATTGTTTAAATCTACGCTAGGTTTTGATGCCATAGCAAGCACTTCGCCGGTTGTAACATCCAACACAATGCACCTTGCCGCTTGCGGATTTTGCTGGTACATAGCCAGTTCCAAAACATTTTCGACTATTGCTTGGATTACAGCGTCAATGGTCAGCGTAACAGTCAAACCGTTTATTGCAGGCAGATATGTCATTGTTCCGTTACTAAGTTCACTGCCTACAAGGTCGGTTTCGGTAAGCAATTCGCCGTCAATACCTTTTAGATACTTATCGTAATACGCTTCCAACCCTGTTTGTCCTGCACCGTCGCTTGAAACAAACCCCATAACTTGCGACAGGAAATTGCCGTAAGTATAACTTCTTTCCCCTTGCGACGCCAAATACACGCCTTCAAGATTATGCTTGCGTATTTCTTCGGCAATTTCAACGCTCACCTGTCTTTTCAAAGCAACTTCCGACACACCGTTTTTGGTCACTTTGTCGTATACGGTTTGTTTTTCCAATTGAAGAATATTTGACAATACATCGGCAACCTGCTGCGGATTAGTAACGCTTTTAGGACGGACGTAAACGGTATATGCCGTCTTTGTTGTAGCAAGCACGTTGCCGTTAGCGTCAACAATGTCCCCGCGGTACGCATATATAGGCAAATCACGCTGCCACTGGTCGGAAGCGCGGGCTTGCAAATCGTTTCCCCAAATAATTTGTATATATCCCAAACGCAAAAATAGCACAATGAATAAAAAAATTGCCGCCACAATGAGTGTCAGCAATCTTTTTTTAGAACTGTAATAGTCTTGTTGCAAATCAGCCCCCAAACGCACCGCTCAGCCAATCGCACAATGCGTCGAACCAGTTGGATTCCACATTAAAATTTTGTGCGGGTCTTGTTTCTATCTCGGTGTACGTTTGTGTGTTAGATCTCGATGCGTCGATATAACCCAACTCCGCAGCTCTTTCGGAAAGCGCTGCATAATCTTCAGTAGCAACTTGGTTAGACAAATCGGCAACAACGGAACTTGTTTCGGCATATTCGCTATACAACACCGAAGCGGAACCGAACGAACCTGCAACAGACACACCGCAAAGCGTAACAGCAAGTACAAGCGCAAGTATAACTACCGCATAACTTGCAATAGCAACTTTTGTCCTAGTACTAAGACGCGATTTTGTCGCAACTCTTCCTGCCGCATAATTACGGTCATAACTCATTTTAAGCGTCTGTTCAGACGGTCTTTCGTCACTTCTTACAGCAACGTTTTCTTCGCCTTCACCTTGCTTAAATACGCCGAGTTTTCTTTGAATTTCTTCAAGAGAGAACTCCTGCTGCGTTTGGTCTACCGATTGCGGAGCAAAAAATGTCGTAGCGTAAGGCGACTGAACGTCCGAATATACATCCGTCGTTTGAGTTTCGTTTTGATAATTTCTATCATTTGTCCATTGCATTATATTTCACCGCCTTTGGAATTATTACTTTTTTGTGAATACTCGCAACTTTGCACTTTGCGAACGGCTGTTTTCAGCGAGTTCCGCTTCCGTCGGGAGTATAGGTTTTTTGTTATAAAGACTTCCTTGCGCGCGGTGGTTGCACACGCACACCGGAAGATTTGAAGGACACACGCAGTCCGTTGCCAAGTCGTTAAAACAATGTTTGACTATCCTGTCTTCTAACGAATGGAACGTTATTACCGCAATGCGTCCGCTGCTGTTTAACCGTTCAACACCGCTTCTTAAAAATTCATCTAAACCTTCAAGTTCGCCGTTTACTTCTATACGCAACGCTTGAAACGTTCTTTTGGCAGGGTGTCCGCCTTTTCTCTTTAACGAATAAGGTATCGACCTATCTATGATTTCCACAAGCTTTCCGCAAGTATCGATTTTGTTTATTTTCCGTTCCAAAACAATGTTTCGCGCTATTTGTTTTGCAAATTTTTCTTCACCGTAATCGCGTATGATCGAAAACAATTTATACTCGTCATATTCGTTTACTACTTCGTATGCCGACAATTTTTGAGTCGCGTCCATCTTCATATCGAGCGGAGCGTTAGGAGCCATATACGAAAATCCGCGTTCCGGATTATCTATTTGATACGAACTAACTCCTAAATCAGCAAGTATACCGTCAACTTTGTCTATATTAAGCTCGTCCAAAATTTCAGATATTTTTTTAAAATCCGAATGAACATACTTAACTGAATTACCCAACCGTTTTCGACACGCTGCCAACGCTTCTTCGTCTTTATCGATATCTACAAGCATTCCGCCGTCAAGTCTTTTAAGGATTTCCGACGAGTGCCCGCCGCCTCCGGCTGTACAGTCTACGTATATTCCGTCCGATTTAACGTTTAACGCTTCGATGCACTCATTTAAAAGCACTGATTTATGCGCAAATTTCATTGCTTGTTACTCATCTTGTCGTGAATTTTGCGATATCTGTCGTCAAATCCTTTAGGAGTCAGGTCTTGTCCTTTACGACGTTCGAGATACCTTTCTTCACTCCAAATTTCCACTTTTGTTATCGCACCGACAATCCGAACGTTTTTTACTATTCCGCATATATCCATTAAGTCTTGCGGTAACATAAACCTTCCTTGACTGTCCGCCTCCACCGTTGCCGAAAATTCCGATACGCTACGCACCCATTCGGCTATTTCGGGATCGAACGAGTCTATATTTTCGATCGCTGCGATAATTTTGTGTTCATCCGACGCGGGATAGACAAAAATACAACCGTCGGTTCCGGGCATTAAAATGTACTTATTGCCCAAAGCTTCGCGGTGCTTGGCGGGAAGCCGTATTCTGTTTTTGTCGTCCAACATATGTTGTTGGTTTCCAACTAAAAACATAAGTCTACTCCTATCGAATTTTAGTAAGTAAATTATACATCAATTTTTAACCATTTTCAACCATTTTACGCCATTTAGCCTAAATTTTTGTAATTTTAGCCCAAATTTATATAAAAAGGCATTTATTAGCAATAAATTTTAGTTGTAATTTCATTATTGCAACACCTTCAAAACAGCATTTTAGAACATATCGTCGAAACCAAAATAATAATATAAAAACAAACCGAAATTTCGGTTTGCTTCACCAATAAAATATTAAAAATAAACACAACGTCGCAATGTATGTAAGTGTTAACTTAGCATTAAAACCTTATCACACAATTTGCGTCAATTTATTTCCGACCAAATCGCAACTCGTCAAGTAAAAGTCTATTCCAAACTTTTTAAAATGCAGGTTTGCCCTGCAATCCTTGCCGTGTAAATGTCCGTACACTACGGTATCGATGCCCGCCAAAACAAATTGCTTTGTAAATTCCGATTCGTCATACCTGCCGTTAAACGGAGGATAATGCATAATAGCTATAACCTTGTCGTTTTCCTTACGCTCCTTTTGCATTGCCGATATCGACAATTTAAGCCGCTCAACTTCCCGCAAAAATATCTTTTTATCATCGGCAGTAAGGTTATCGCCGTCGGGGCATATCCAACCGCGAGTTCCGCATATAAGTATATCGCCAAAACGCATACAATCGTTTTGAAGAGCGTAAAATCCGCTTGGGATGCTTGTTCTCACTTGGGTTAACGTATTCCACCAATAGTCGTGATTGCCGCGCAAAATAACTTTTGTTCCGGGCAATTGCGACACTTGTTCAAAGTCGGGCAATGCTTCATCCATACGCATAGCCCACGAAAAATCCCCCGGCAACAACACCAAATCGTCGTCTGAAACTTTACTGCGCCAGTCCTGACAAATTAATTCGAAATAGTTTTCCCACGACTTTCCAAAAACATCCATCGGCTTATTACAAACGGTAGATAAGTGCAAGTCGCTAATTGCAAATACTTTCATAATTAAACAGTATTATATCACCGTTTTGTAATTTTGTCTAGGCTATCCCATACAACCGAATTATGTTTTGTTTTTATTACGTCTTGCCCTGCATTCCGAACACATAATTTCGTCCAACCCCAAAATATTTTTATCACAATAAGGACATATCAGTTCATTGTAGTCCGAATCGTCAAAAATACTTTTTTTGCGGTTAAGTTCATCCTTACACACTTGGCACATATCTTCGTCGGTTAATATATAATTAAGTCCGCATCTCGGACACTTAACGTATTTCATTCTGTTACTCCAAATCACAGTATGAAAAACACAAGTCAAGTGTTACATAATACACCGCAATAAAAAAGACAACTGCGTATTAACCGCAATTGCCTTGATAAACTATACAACAGGCACCAATTGTTTTTCGCAGACCACCTTACCGTCTAGGCTGACAATTAACCGCTGTATATCTTTGTTCAATTCTATTTCTACATTAACGTCTTCCCCGTCTTTTAACGGATATTGAATACGTTCGGGACAAACATAATACGTTTCAACCCCCTTATGCTCCAACATCCCGCACACTTTGTTTTGCGGAACAACCGTTTTAAGATTGTAATTAGCGTATGCGGCATCTAACATATCGGCAGTTTCTTCAAACATAGGTCCGCAATTAAGCACAACAACTACTACTTGCATTCCCTTGCGCGTTGCACTGCCTACAAAGCATCTACCTGCCTTTTTAGTATAACCCGTTTTAACGCCGTCGGCGCCGTCGCAATTTGTTAACAGTTTGTTTTTATTTACCAATACTCTGTCGTAATCGTATCCTTCGTTTGATATACGGTAACTTTTACACGCAACAATTTCGCAAAAATCCGAGTTGTTCAATGCTTCACAAGTTAATATCGCCAAGTCGTTTGCCGAACAATAATGATTGTCGTCGTGCAAACCGTGCGGGTTAGCAAAGTGACAATTGTTAAGTTTTAAATTCGTTGCCGTTTCATTCATCATATCAGCAAACTTCTCAACACTGCCCGCCGTATGCAAAGCCAATGCCACCGCCGCGTCATTGCCGCTGCGCAGCATTAACCCGTACAACAGTTCTCTGACGGTCAAGTGTTCGCCCGCACGCAAATATATCGATGAACCTTCTATTCCGCACGCTTCGGCAGGTATTTCTACAATATCGTCCAAATTAGAGTTATTTAAAACAGTCAACGCCGTAACAATCTTTGTTGTGCTTGCAATCGGCAAACCGACATTGCAGTTTTTACTGTATAATACTCTTTTAGACGACCGTTCCATTACAATCGCACTTTGCGCAGTAGTTTTAAAATCTTGCCCGTACGCAAACGCCAACGAATATGACGCCAAGCATAAAAATACCATACATACAAAAAGTATTATCAGTTTATACGAGATGTTTTTCATTAGTCACCTTTAAATGCGTCGGCTATATCTTTTGCCACGTCAAAAATTTTATCAAAAGTACTGCTTTTGTCGGTATCAAGCACTTTTACGCCGTCCTTATTTATTACCAAAAAGCATACGGGAGTAAGACTTGCACCGCCGCCCGATCCGCCGGCAAAGTTAACATCATCCGGCGCGCGACGTTTTGCAGTCTTGTTTCCGTATTCACCGCCGCCTGCCATAAAAGCAAAATTTATTTGCGATATAGGCACTACCGTAGTACCGTCCATTGTTACCAACGGTTTTCCTACTATGGTATTAACTTCCGCAACTTTGCTTAGGTTCGAGACTGCCGTTTCGACAATTTCGCTAATTTGAGCATCCATAAGCGCACTCCTTGTATTATCAAACAAAATGATAGTTCTGCAACGCTGGTACTAACGGCAATTTGTAAACAAACTCTGCTTTCATTTATGCAAGCGACTACTTCGCTTGCAACTTGACAATGCGTGAAACTGCACGCAAGATTTGTAGCTATTGCCGTAATTACGTTTTCTGCCAATATTTTTTGGGAGGAAACAACTGACAAATTGTTTTGTAAAGATACAAATATTCTGTCGAAAGTTAGGCATTTTAACAAATCTATTCCGTTTTTTCTGTCAATTTTAACAATGTTTATTTCGGTTTGTACTGTACCGTCGCATACCAAATACATACCTTTAAGAACAAACTGTTCCTTTAATACCGTAATGAAGTATGCTTTTGCTTGTACTTTGGCAGCTAAACGCTGCGGATATATTTGCGCATTTATTTTAATTCTAAAAGGCGCAAAAATCAGCAACAAAAATATCAACGTTGCAGTGCAAACTATCATAATTCTATTGTGGCATAATTTAAATAAAAATATACACAAAAAATCAATTCGACACAATGTGTCTACATATATTGTATTTTGCTTTATTAACTAAGCAATTTTAAGTATTTAAATTATTTATACATTCAAAATAAATGTCAAAAGAGGCAAAATTAAATAATATTTAAACTTGACAAAATTCCGCAATATACAAAAAAGTTAAGCGACAGCAAACCGATTGCCGCTTAACTTTTAATCTTAATATTGTGATTTTGTAGTATTATTTTATGAATTTCATTTATTCAAAATCATTCTATGACTTACGCTCTTATAGCCGCCATATTATTACGCACAAGTATTGTAAGTTTCGTACAAAACTATAATTTCAGTAATTCGCGCTTGCGATGCACTAGCAAAGTATTCAAGCGCAGTATAAACATCCCCCGCTGCAAGCGTTATAACTACTTGCGATTTTCCGTTAACGCTCCCCTGTTCAACTTTAACCTTAACACCGTTAGCTTTAATTGCATTTATAACGTTATTTAAAATCTCGGAATGGTCGGCAAGATAATCCGCATCGTAAGTAATGTTAATTCCCGTAATATTGGCATTATTTGCAGTAAAAATCAAATGTGAGTTTTTATGCAAACGTCCGTCATCGTTATATCCGCCATTAATATACTTATACGAAATATACTCGTCAACAATAATTTCGTTACCGTTGTTATTAGTGGTATCGATTTTGTATAAATTTACCGAACATTTATTAGTACGGGCAAATATAAATTCGGCAAAAATATCTTCGGTTACAGTTATTTCCAATATGCCCTTGTTCACAGTGTATGCTTTACCGTTAATTATTACCTTTTGCAAAACAGTACCTTGACTATACATATACACTTCAAATTTTAACGTTTCGCCTTTTACCAAACAATTATAATTTTCCGTATTGGGAGCAAAACCGCGTTCCAAATCCACCGAAGCATAAATATAATCACTGCCGCCGTATTCGCCCGACATTGTTATAGACAATGAAAACTTATTGCTGTCACCGCAATCGATGTCAATTACCTTGCAGTCTACAAGAGTAACAACATTGCCCGACTTAAACAACTTGCCCTTTAAAGTTATTGTGTCATTTTCATTTATTGTAAAAATATTTACCCTATCAACTAAGGAAGCATATATGTCCGCATCGTCATATATAAGCAATGCTTTACTTGCCGTATCAATATCGCCTACCGTTGCAGTAATTTGATAATAGTCGTCGCTTGCAACTTCGTCAGCCAAATCCGATGCCATTTCTAATAATTCAGTAATATTATTCGGCTTAATGATTTGAGGCGGATATGTGAAAATTTGATCTTCCGTCAATTCTTCCACGCAACCGTGACTGGTAAAATACTTTTTACAAACCAAACATTGCCAGTAACGTATATTACCGGGTTCCGTTTCGGTCATTTCCTTAGCAGGATATTCCTTAACGTTATGATCGGCATAGCCCAAGTATTCCAGTACATTTATTCTATGATCACCGCAAAATTCGCAAGTTTCCGCACGCCAACCGTATTCTTTGCAAGTTGCGTCAGCAAATTTTGTCGGATCTGTACGATCGGGATCGTCCATTAAATAATTGTGATTTCTATTAGTAACTTGTCTGTCAACATACTTGCAATATTCACAGGTGCGTACAGTCAAACCGCTTTCGGTACAAGTGGGTTCCTTAACTACTTCTATATTCCAAGTATGGTTACGAATTGTTTCTTGCGTATAGCCGCAGTTGGCACATTTACGGTAATGTCCGTTTGCGGTCGACTCGTAAAGGCTATAATCGTGTTCGAGTTTTTCAACAACCGCTTCCCGCTCGTCCTGACAACGCGAGCAACGTTGCACAACTTTGCCGTCGTGTTCGCAAGTTGCTTCTATTATTATTTCCACCGTAACATAATCGTGTCCTAACTTGGGCAAAACTTTGTAACTGCCCGACTGAACGGCGCCGCACTCGCATACTTTGCGAACGCTACCCGTCTCGGTACAAGTCGGTTCAACCCTATCTTCTTTCCAATCGTGCTGAGCTTCGTTTCCTTTAAAATCGCACTCAACGCTGCCGTCGCCGTTTAAACAAATATTCCAATGATATGTACCGTTATATGTCCACTCCCGCGAAAAATTATGATCGTCCGTTCGCGAAGTAGTAAAATGATTGCGCCATTCGCACAAACTGCACTGCCGGTCTTGATGTCCTTCTTTGTAGCAAGTAGCCGCACGGTTATATCCGTCGGGACATTCACAATCAACTAAAGTATGAGCTTCGGCAACGTTTTCGTTACATCTGTTGCACTTGTAATAGTGTCCGCTGCCCGTAGATGCGCTACTAAAAGATGTTTTATCTAAATCGTGTCCCAACTTCGGAGTGGTTTCTACTTGAGAATATTCGCATCCGCTACAAGTCGTAACCGTCTTACCGTCAAGTTCGCAAGTTGCGTCAGTCTTGTTAACCGTCAAATTGTGCGGAGTTTTACCGACTGACGTATTTATTGCATTGCAAACCGAACAAACAACCCAATGGTCGCTATCGTCGTAAACCGATTTAGAATAATCGTGATTAGTCAATGGCAAATTATCCGTATGCGTTTTGCCGCATACGCAAGCCTTTATTACAGTACCTTGTTCAGTACATGTTGAAGGTTTATTAAAAACTACCGTCGAGTACAAATGGTCGACTTTTTCGGTAATATAATCACACAAAGCACACGCTTGCCAATGCTTACCGTCATCGCTCAAATAAACTTCGGACAACTGGTGTTCTTTTAGCATCGGCACAACTTCCGTATATGTATCCCCGCACTTACTGCAAACATACTCCGCTTCGCCGTCGGCATAGCAAGTTGCCTGTTTAGTAATAGTTTCTTCGTATTCGTGTTGACATTGGCAAGCAGTAACAATCAAACAAATACTTACAAGCAAAATCAAAACAAATGCAATTTGCAAAAATCTTTTAATACGACAAAAATTTAAATTACTCATAACAACGTCCTATTTTTCTTCTTTAATTGACCTGTCAAAATATAAAACCGCCAATTTACGTTTAAATACATTTTATCACATTTAAATTTTTTTGCAATATTCTAGGCAAAATACTATGTATTTTTTTGTATAAATAATTTTAATTCATAAGACAAAACACTACAAACTTATTTACTTATACAATTGTATTAGGAAAATAAAATAATTGCGCATACTTATATTATGAAAAAGCAACTTATTATTTTGTTATCGGTAATTACCTTGCTATTAACATTTACTTTAAATGTTGGGTGTGCTTACGCCGAAACCGAAAGCATAGAACTGCCAATACTAATGTACCACAGCGTATTAAAAAGTAAAAACGGCACATACATAGTGTCGCCTGCGCAGTTAGAGCAAGATTTCAAACAAATCGTCGCAAACGGCTACACCGCTGTAACTTGCGAACAAGTAATCGACTATGTAGACGGAAAATGCAATTTACCCGCTAAACCCATTTTAATTACATTTGACGACGGCCATTACAATAATATGTATTACGCTTTACCGCTGCTTAAAAAGTATAACCTTAAAGCCGTATTAAACGTTATAGGTAAATTCAGCGATTTTACGACAACCTCGGGCGATGTTGACAACCCAAACTACTCACACGTAACTTGGAACGAAGTTGCCGAAATTTCAAACGACGGGATAATGGAAATAGGCAATCACACTTACAATATGCACAATTACAAACCACGCTTCGGCATAGCGCAAAACTACGGCGAAACAGACGAACAATACGTTACCGCGCTAAAAAACGACATTGGCAAACTGCAAAAAATTATATTCGAAACAACGGGCAAACAATGCCGCGTGCTGGCGTATCCGTTTGGCAAATACAATACACTCGCCGAAAAAACACTTGTAGATATGGGTTTCAGAATGATGTTTACTTGCAACGAAGGCGTAAGCACAGTTACGCGCGGCAAACCCGAAACGCTGTACAAACTGAAAAGAATAAACCGCAGCGGCTTGTACGACACCGCTACGGTTTTAAATAAAATAAGCAAGCATTGAGTATTTATCTGTTTTATCAAAACGCAACTGCAATTCTACACTTGATAGCTAAATATAACTTAGCATTATACTGCAAAACTTATATACTAAAAAATTAGCGCAATTCTTTAATAAACAATTGCGCTCTTTTCGTCACTAAATTGTCATTATTTTTTAATTCCGACTTATCAACCCACTTGTAAGCTATCGTTTCGCCGTATTGCAGTTTAACGGTATTTTTATCGCAATTTGTAGTACACAAATAATCTATATAATATGTACGTTGTCCCATATGAATTACACGTCCGATTTCCAACAGTTCATTGCATATTATACCTGTTTCTTCTTTTAATTCTCTTACGGCACATTCAACGGGCGTTTCGCCTTGCAATGCCGAACCGCCCGCGGTTAGTTCCCACATTCCGCCACGGTGTTTACTCAAATCTCTCTGCATTATCAAATATTGACCGTCAACATGCTTGACCGCTATTTCGCATACTAGGTGGAACACGCCTTGGGGTATCAACTCGCCACGTACCAGCGTCACACCGTTCAACTTATTTAGTCCTACGTCATAGGCATCCCACAATTCTTTCATTGCCCCCCGATACCGTTGTTTTTATGCTTTAAATGCACAATACAAATACATATTACAATTCATCTATTGATTAGTAAGTATAAAACATCTAAAGTAATACTGTTACGCAAAGTACGGATTATGATAAATTAAAAGTAAAACGGATTCTCAATTTTACCGCACAATTTTGTCGCCATACGCCACATCGCCTTGGCATGTATTCTATCATGCCAAATAAAACGACGCAATATTTTTTTGAGCGACCACTGTTCGCCATAACTACCGTCAACAACTGTGTTTAGTAAAAAATATGCTTGCTTTTCCAACTCAGCAAAGCCGTTTAGCCTGCAAACATAAATATCCGGTTCGTTATTTGCAATCACGCCTATTTCGGAAAAGTAGTATCCATTGACATTTTTGGTATGTTCATACATCTCGTTTGCAGTTACAGGTACTTGCCCGTAAAACGTTTTTCTTGGGAACAGCACAGTACCGTTTTTGTCGGGAATCGATAAATACAGTTTTAAAAAATCTTGCGCCGATTTCAACGCATAATGCTTTAACAACTTATAATCTTCCATAGACAAGGCACCTTTTTCCGAATCGAACAACACTTCGCTGTCGGCATCGCAAATGTGTAAATCACTCAACTTTTCTTGCACTATCTTTGTTTCTGTTTTACCGTCAAACGGAATATTTGCCCATCTGCAATAACTTTCAAGTTCAAAAGGTATTTTTAGCAATGCTTCTTCAAGTGTTTTGCCGCGTGTGTATGCTCCGGGGAAATTATCAAAATATAACAAATATCCATTTTTGTTGTATTCTTTAACAATAAAAACTTTCATACCTGATCCTTATTTTAATTACTATTGACATATATCGAAAACAACAACAGTATCAGCAGTATAGCAACGCAAGATTCGAATCACTCCAAATAGTATTCAAGTTGACAATCAAAAGGTTCTTTTTGCGTATGTTCCTTAATGTATTCCGCCGCTTCGACGCATCCCATTGCCTTATAAAACGATTGTGTTTCTACCGCCGAATGCGCCGAAATATAAAGTTTTTCAGCGCCCAGTTTTTTTGCAAATATTATTACGTTTTCAAACAATCTACTGCCTATACCCATTCTGCGCACATCTTGGGAAACGTGTATACAACTTAAATCCGCATACTGTTTTTTTGTACCCAAAAGAATCCCTTCCACCGAAGCAAAACCTTTAAGTTTACCGTCAATAAAAGCACCTAAAACCCTACCGCCGTATTTAACGGTGTTCTTTAAACATTTTACAAGAAAATTATAATCGTCTTCACTCCAATCATCGATAAACGGATCGCTTTTAATCATCCACTTTCCGTCTATTTTGCGCCAGCAATAATTAACAATTTGTTTTCGAACAAACGATGAAAACAAATTTACATCTATTTCATCACATTCAATTAATCTGTATTCAATACTCATATTTTATGCATTATTTAAAACATTGTTTATAATAAGTTCAGTATAGCACAATTACGACAAATTTACAAGTGCACGTATTTGCTAAACGATATAAGATTACCTGCTACTACTTTACATTATGTATATTAGTTTATAACATAAACAAAGTCAATATTCAATGATGTAATATAGCAAAAAAATAAACTTGTTTCGGTGACGAGTAATTAACATATTTAGGCAGAATTTTGCTATACAAAAAAAGTACAAACAAAAAAGTTCGTACTTTAACGGTATTGGTGAATAAGCAGTAACCTAAAACGAATTTTCTTTTGCTTTTATTTCAAGCCACTCATTGTCTAAAATAGACATTAAAATGTCGTCTGCGTATTTATTACCGTCTAATACTGCATCGCGTAAAACACCTTCTTTTTTGAAACCTGCATTTAAGTAGGCTTTTTCAGCGCGCGTATTAAAAGAAAAGACATCTAATGACAAACGGTGTAACTTTAATGTTTCAAAAGCAAAATCACGGGTTGCTTTAATAACCCAAGTCCCTATGCCTTTACTCTGTTCGCTTGAATGGAAAATACATATTCTAAAATTTGCGCTTTGTGTAGTTT
>CARAIG010000080.1 GCA_948938605.1 uncultured Eubacteriales bacterium | reverse complement strand
GACCTTTTAATTTGTAACACGTAGTTGATTAATGTCGCCATAATTACGTATTAAGCATTAAACACCCTTTCCCGTCTTTGCGAGGAGCGGTAGCGACGAGGCAATCCAGTTTAATTAAACTCACCGCAATTCAGCATTAATTATTATCGTCGTATTTTGCCGCTATTCACTTTGCGGAAACATTTCTTTTAAATCTATTTGCATAATTGTTGCAATTCGCAGTAGCGGTACAAAACTGCATTTTTCGGTATTTATAATTTTGTAATAAGTGTTTTTCGATATATGGCATTTTTTACAAAATTCTTGCACTGACAAATTATTCGTTATTCTGCTGTTCAATATTAAGTTTTTGTTTACGTATCGTTTCATTTTTTTCCTTTGTAATATTTAAATTGTATTTTTTAATATGTATTTTTTTAAAACTGTATTTTTTTAGGTTCATTGGTTTATCATATAATAGTTCGAAATATCGGAATTGTCAATTTATTAGTCCGCTTTATCGTATTATATTTTTATGACGAACAAATTTGCCGAAAGATTAAACAACCTATTGTACGAAAACAATATTACAAAGTATCGCCTTGCCAAAGAAACGGGCATAAGCAAAAGCGTAATTACCGATTATTGCAGCGGTAAGGTACAGCCGACTGCCGACGTTATAATTACCGTTGCAAAGTATTTTGACGTTTCTGCCGATTATTTGTTGGGATTGTCCGACGGTATTTAATTTCAATTAACGCCTGTCTGCGTGACAGGCGTTTTGCGTTTAGACTATGGCTAAATATAGTGCTGTTTAATTTTGCAACAAGGTACTTAAACTCGACATTGCATTTTACACCGTATCGGCGGCTTTTTTACTTTTCATAGCGACTGTTCCGTTGCTGTAAAATTGATTTATAATGTTAGCAACGTAATTTTGAACCCTGCAAACCGAACAACCACACATAACGCCGCCTAGCCATAGGATACCCAGTCGAACCCGCTTTTGGTCTGTTCTTTCCGTTCAATTCTGCGTTAACTCCGCTCGGCTGTACCGCAAGTACAGTCTCGACTGCGTTGCCTTGCCTTGAAACGGAAACTCCTAGTCCAAAAGTGCATTGCAGTTGTTGAGGCATAGAGACAAGCAGTGCAAGGAACAGGAACGAGAGCGTACTAGATGTACACGCGAGCGACGGTGACACAGCAATGCGCAATCTATATGCCACAACAACCGTGTTCGACTGGGTATCCTATGGCTAAACTTTACAGTGTTCTAATATCTCGTTACTATGTCGGGCGCTGCGGATTTGCATCCTGATATTATCAAAAAAATTGCGTTCGGCAAGTTATTTATTTGACATACGTATTTTTTAACACTTGCTTTGCTTTAAGGTTTGGGATATAATATATATTATGAAAGTAGCATTAATTACGGGCGGGTCTCGCGGTATAGGTGCGGCAGCCGTCGAAACATTTGCAAAAAACGGTTATACCGTAATACTCAATTACAACAACAGCAAAAGTAAAGCTAAGGCTTTGCAACAGCGTTTGCTTGCGGAAAATTGCGACGTACATCTTTACAAAGCGGATGTTTCTGATATTGCCGAAGTTTCGGCAATGTTCGGTTACGTAAGCAAGTATTTTAAGCATTTAGACGTGCTTGTTAACAATGCGGGAATATCCTGCACTGCGCAAATCCAAGACGTTACCGAAGCGGAGTTCGATTCCGTTATGTCTGTTAACGCAAAGGGCGTGTATTTTTGCTGTAAATACGCTTTGCCCGTTCTTGCAAAATGCAACGGAACAATTGTCAATATTGCGTCTATTTGGGGCGTTCGCGGAGCCAGTTGCGAAAGCGTCTACGCTATGAGCAAACACGCGGTAGTGGGTTTGACGCGCAGTTTGGCGTTGGAACTTTCCGATTTCGGTATCACCGTCAATGCGCTTTGTCCGCCTATGGTTTTGACGGATATGACAAGCGGATACACTAAGGACGAAATGTCCGCTTTTTGCGCCGATACCGGTACGCCTATATATTCACCCAAACAAATTGCGCAGCAAATTTACGATATTGCATTGTCGGGACTAAACGGCGTCGTTGCGGAATAAAACGGTTTAGCTTTGATTAAAGCGGCATTACTCTACTAATTGCGTAAAAATGATTGTAATATAATACTAAGGAGAAAACGATGTTTGGTTTATTGATGTTTGCGCCTTTTGCGCCGTATGTTATTACTTTAATTGTAATCGGCGCAGTGTTGGGAATTGTTGCAATTTGGTTGGCGTTGTGCGCAGTAATTGCTTTCCGCACGTTAAAAACCGCAACAAAACCCGTTGCGCATACTATTGACGAAATGCGCAAAAAGCAAATCGAAACGGAACATATCGATATAGACTTGTATGACAAAGTGTGGAATAAACAGTCTTTCGAACTGGACGGCAGGCAAGGCAAACTGCGCGGTGAAATTATTTTCAACCCTGACGACAGCGGCGAAAGGAAAAAAGTTGTTGTAATCTGTCACGGGCATACCGTTAACCGTATCAATTCAATCAAGTATGCAACCGTCTTTTACAAACTCGGTTTCAACATAGTAATTTACGACCACTGTTATTTCGGCGAAAGCGACGGTAAATACTGCACATTGGGTTATTACGAACGTCACGACCTGTCTAAGGTGATTGACTTTACACGACAAACTTTCGGGCAAAATTGTATTTTGGCATTGCACGGCGAAAGTATGGGGGCGGTTACGGTTTTAACCGAACTGGGCGTACGCAGCGACGTCGATTTGGTTGTTGCGGACTGTCCGTTCAGCAACACTTTGGGCTACTACAAGGAGTTGTTTACCAAACTTACTAAATTGCCTTCTTTCCCCATTGTGGAAATGACAGGAAGTATTGCAAAAATGCAGTACGGGTATAATTACTCTAAATGCAATCCCATCGACGACGTAAAAACAAGCGACGTGCCTATTTGTTTTATTCACGGCAAGGCGGACGATTACATATTGCCGCATCACAGCGTGGATATGTACAACGTGTGCCGCAATCCGTTATCCGAACTGCACTTGGTGGATAACGCCCGTCACGCGTGCAGCTTTATGACGGACAACGATGCTTATTACTTAACGGTGCAAAACTTTGTAAATAAAGTATTAAAAGCAAACGGCAATACATAATGCGCAGTTAATTTGCAACAATAGCCGTTATTCGGTTTGGTACTCTGTGTCCAACAATTCCAATCGGTTGCAAATTTAGTAAAAAAGTTATATAATCGACATATCAATAATCAAGGAGTAAAGATTATGGTTAAAATTTCTCAAATAAAATACGTACGTCCTAATAAGGACGAAGTGCTAAACAAGTTGGCGGAGTTTAAAACGCGTTTTAACAATGCTAAAACCGTTAATGAATTTTATTCGGTGCACGACGAATACAAGGAATACGACGAACAGTTGGGTACAAATATCCGCATAGCGTTTATCCGTTTTACGCAAGATACGCGTGACGAGTTTTACGCTGCCGAACAGGATTATCTTGACGAAGTAGGTCCGGAAATTTCCGTTGCAAGTGCCGAAATTGCCAAGTGCTATTTAAATACGCCTTTCCGCAAGGAATTGGAAAAACGTTTTCCCCGCGTTATGTTTGTAAATTTACAAATGGCAGTCGATGCAAACGATCCGCGTATCGTTTCGGAAAAAATCGAGCAAAACAAACTTACGACGGAATATACCAAACTTATGAGCAACATCGTAATCGACTTTAACGGCGAAAAACTGCCCATGAGCGGTATCCGTAAATATTTTACCGTAGCCGACCGCGAAATGCGCAAGCAAGCGTATATGAAGTTTGGACAAGCGCTCGAAGACAACAAGGGACAGTTGGACGAAATTTACGACAAACTTGTAAAAGTCCGCACTGCAATGGGACGTAAAATGGAATTTAAAAACTTTTCGCCTTTGGGGTATCTTCAAATGCAGCGCAATTGCTACACCAAGGAAGATATAGCAAAATTCCGCGAAAACGTGTTAAAATACATTGTTCCTTTAACTTGCAAAATCCGCGAAAAAGTCCGCAATGAACTTAATATAGACAAGGAATACCTGTATGACGATGCTGTATTTACGGTAGACGAACCCAAGCCTGTCGGCAACCCCGATTATTTGTTTAAAATGGCTTCCAAAATGTACAACGAAATGTCCCAAGAAACGGGCAAACTGTTCGACACAATGGTCGAAAGCGAATGCTTTGACGTAATGAGCCGCGAAGGCAAGTGGGGCGGCGGTTACTGCGAAGGCTTGCCCGCATTAAAACTTCCCTTTATTTTGTCCAACTGGAACGGTTCCGCAGACGACATCGACGTGTTAACGCACGAATTCGGTCACGCGTTGGAGTTTTACAAATCGTTCTTTATCGAAAGCGACTTTTTGTCCAACATTTCAATGGAAACGGCGGAAGTTCACAGTATGTCAATGGAATTTTTGGCATATCCTTGGATTGACCTTTTCTTCGGCGACAAAACGCCGGAATACAAGTTTAAACATATCGGCGGTGCGGTAAGCTTTTTGCCGTACGGTACTATTGTAGATTACTTCCAACAAACCTGCTACGACAATCCCGATATGACGCCTGCCGAACGTAACGCTTTCTACAACAAAATCGAACACCAATTTATGCCTTGGACAAGCAGCGAAGGCATCCCTGCAATTAAAGACGGTCGCCGTTGGCAACGTCAGGCGCACATTTTCGAAAGCCCGTTTTATTACATCGATTACTGCCTTGCGCAATTTACCGCTTTGCAGTTTTTGGCTTTAAGTCAGCAAGACTATAAGGCGACGTTCGAAAAATATATCGAATTTTTAAACTACGGCGGAACAAAAACCTTTGTGGAACTTTTGGATGCTTGCGGATTGAAATCCCCGTTCGAAGAAGAAAGCTTCAAGTTGATTGTCGCTTCGGTCGAAAAAATCTTGGATTTGTAAACCGTTGCTACGAGCAGTGAGTGCCTACGCTTTGTAAAGTGTATAAAAACATATACGTAATAAAAAACGCTCTGTTTTAAGCAAACAGAGCGTTTTTGCAACAAAATAATTTGTGATTGTACTTGTTAAATCATACGCGGCATTATGGGCTTATGGTGTCCGTTGTTGCCGTTTTCAAGTTGTTTTTGTATCAGGTCTTCGATTGCCTTGTTTCTTTCGTCTGCGTCCATTTTGTTCAGTTCAATTAACTTACTCATCATTTTGGGACTGCGGCTTACATATACGTAGTCTATTTCGCAATCGTCTTTAATTTTTACAATAAGGTCGTCTAAATATTTATCGTATTCCGTTTTAGTAGTAAATTTTTCCGTTTTAATTGCAATTGCGCAGGCGCGCTTATATATAACGCATTCGGCTGCGGTTACTTTTTCGTGTTGAGTTGCAAGTTCTTCGATGTAATCTTCGGTTGTTTGAGCTAACGCCGTAACGCTTGCGCAGCATACAAGCAGTGCAGCTAGCATAATTACCGCTAGTATTTTTTTCATACAAAATCCCCCTTGTAATATTTCCGCCGTTAGTTTTTGCAATAATGCAAAATTTATGCGCAGCAGCAATCAAAATTTCAAAACCGCCAATAAATTCCCTTCATCCGTATTTATTTTGCATTTTCGTCAATAAAAACGTGATACAGTATTTTTCGGTTGCGGATGTACTGAATTTTAACGGTAGTGTCGCTCGGCAGGTAAAACTGTTTACAGTAAGCCTGCGTAATTAATCGGTAGGAGGAAACATATGGAAAAAGTATTGCCGGTTATTATAATTTGCAGTATAGGGATTGCGGCGGCAATAGGGTATATTGTTTACTTAATTGTAATTTCTTTAAGACCAAAGCGGACAAAACGCCGCAACGAATTTGAAATAGACGAAGACAGCCTGACGATTAAACTGGGCAAACGTAAATAACTGAAAACCTGTTTTGACGTTTTAAATTTTTGCAGTTTAAATTGCATTCGGCAGTTGTTATAGCAATTAATTAAATATTATTTAAAGTGTTGAAATATCATTGGCAATGTGGTACAATATATATTAGAGTTTCACGCTCGAACTACCACATTTTAGGGGGATTTAACAACAATGACAAAACAGGAAATTGCAAAAATTATAGACCACACTTTACTTAAACCCGCTCGTGACAGCGAAATTACAAAACTTTGCGCCGAAGCCAAACAATACGGCTTTGCTTCGGTTTGCGTTAATCCTTGTCACATCAAACTTGCCGCAAAGGAACTGGCAAACAGTTCGGTTAAGGTTTGTACGGTAGTAGGTTTCCCTTTGGGCGACAACACAACGGCAACAAAAGTGTTCGAAACCAAAAACGCCATTAAGTTGGGCGCAACCGAAATAGATATGGTAATCAACCAATCTTGGGCAAAGGCAAATGCGTGGAAAAAGGTGGAAAAGGAAGTTGCCGCCGTCAAAAAAGCGTGTGGCGATATTTTACTTAAAGTTATTTTGGAAACTTGCAATCTTACCGACAAGCAAATCCGTTCGGCTTGCGAAGCGTGCGTAAACGCAGGTGCGCAATTTGTAAAAACAAGTACGGGCTTTTCCAAGGGCGGCGCAACAGTCGAAGCGGTAAGTTTAATGGCTGATATGGTTCATCCGCACGGACTTAAAGTAAAGGCAAGCGGCGGAGTTCACAATTACGACGAAGCGCAGGCAATGGTTAAAAACGGCGCCGACCGCATAGGCGCAAGTTGCGGCGTACAAATTTGTGAACAATAGGATAATGTTTATTCGCCGCTCGACAAAATGCGGCGTACAAATTTGTGGGGTAATAGTTTGCAGAATATTTACCGCTAAATAAATGAGATATACAAATTAGTAAAAATATATTTCATAGCAAAAAAACTCTATCGGGCGTCAACCCGATAGAGTTTTAATTTGTTTTTATTACAAACTAGTGTAAAGTAACTGTGTGCTTAGGTTATTCCGTAACGGTAGCAGTAGGTTCGGTTATTTGCACTTGCGGTTTAGCGTTGGTTTTTAACAACACTGTTTTTGCTATGGATACGCCAAGGTTAAGCATTGCAAACACAACGGCTACAATAGCGGAAGTAAACGTCAATTTCAGGCTTTGATCCGATTGCGCTAACAGTGCGGCAGGTTCTTTGGCTGCAACGACGGATATAACAAGCAACACAACGGATATAACCGCAAGCGGTATGCTTACTCCCAACTGGGACGATTTGCCGCCTTTTACCAACGCTTTTAATTTCATAAGTATTGCAACTATCGAAACGGCAACAAGAGCAATTTGTGCCGCCAATACAATTATAATAAGGAAAAATTCAGTATCCCAAGCCTCGTCCGATTGACCTAAACTTTGCGCCCAAATCTGTAACCAAGCGCCGGTGGATAAAGTAAGATTTACCGATTCCGAGTAATATTGTTCTTTTGCGAAATATTGCAACGAGTATACCGATTGCGAAATAAGTCCTGCAATTACTGCAACAAGCGCTATGGCTGCAACGGTTAAAATAACGTTGACAAGCGTACGCGCGTCTTTAAGTTGCGTACCCATACAGGCAATTTTGCAGGCAACGCAAACGCCTATTCCTATTGCGCCTAATGTCAAACCCGCAATCGTCGCTTCGGAAAAACCAACTCCTATCAACGCATTCATATTTGCCGAAGCATTTGCACTTGACGATGAATTAATTTTAGCCGATACGTAGTTCAGCGCAAGCAGCAGCGAAGCGCCCAAAGCATAAATAACGTAGGTGGTAACGGCAAATTGCTCGGCATTTTTAACTTCCTTTCCCACCAATTTGCGCGAAAGTTTAATTATTGACAGTATGGACAAAACGGTTACTGCAACCAGCACACCGGCAGATACCACAGTACCTATAACAGCAGTAATTATCATTGCCGACGGAACAAAGCTGTAAAATGTTCCTTGCCCTGCCATAGAGTTTAATTCGTCAAGCGCTAAGCGGATATTTTCGTATACTTTGCCGAAATAAGTGTAAAGCATAGTGCTTTCGCTAGCGTTAATTCCCAAATTGCCTATTTCAGTAGAGTCTACGCTGCCGCTGACAGAGGCGCCAAAACCGATAAGGAAAACAAATATTAACGATACAACAACTCCAAACAAAGCAAACGATGTGCCGATAGTGCCTAGTATGTTTTTCCACACGCCGCTGTTCGGTACGGTTATTTCGCCGTTTTGCGCCGTCGCGCGTGTTTTAGCGGTGCGTTCTTGATGTCCGCACTTAGGACAAAAGCTGCCTTCGTAAGCGTTACCGCACGCTGTGCAGATAGTTTTTCCGTCCAGTCGCTTTCCGCAATGATTGCAAAATACAGCGTCGTCATCCACTAATTTTCTGCAAGCGGGGCAAACTTTCTTGCCGTCCAAACGTTTGCCGCATTTTTTGCAAAAAACCGATTCGTCTACGTTTTCCGTTTTGCAAAATTTACATTCCATTTTCTATCCCCCTTTGTACATTTAATGCAATACAAAATAATATCTAGTAAGTTAGGTTATCAACATCGCGTTTAAAAATTCCGCAACGGTGATTGTGCTTTTTTACGATCGTCCCGTTTACCTGCGTCAAGTACGGTTTCTGCGGTACTTTGGCAAATTGTTGCTTTATAAGGACAGTTTAGCATAATCGGGGGG
>CARAIG010000079.1 GCA_948938605.1 uncultured Eubacteriales bacterium | reverse complement strand
TAAGACTACTGCAACCGTAGAACGCATAGCTGCTTATACTCGTTACGCTGTCGGGGATGGCTATGCTTGTAAGTTTACTGCAACCGGAGAACGCAGAATCACCGATACTCGTTACGCTGTCGGGGATGGCTATGCTTGTAAGACTACTGCAACCTTCGAACGCATAGCTGCTTATACTCGTTACGCTGTCTGGTATGGTTATGCTCGTAAGACTACTGCAACCGTAGAACGCATAGCTGCTTATACTCGTTACGCTGTCGGGGATAATTACGCTTGTAAGACTACTGCAACCGCGGAACGCACTCTCGCCTATACTCGTTACGTTGTCTGGTATGGTTATGCTCGTAAGACTACTGCAACCGTAGAACGCATAGCTGCTTATACTCGTTACGCTGTCGGGGATGGCTATGCTTGTAAGTTTACTGCAACCGGAGAACGCAGAATAACCGATACTCGTTACGCTGTCGGGGATGGCTATGCTTGTAAGTTTACTGCAACCGGAGAACGCATAGCTGCCTATACTCGTTACGCTGTCGGGTATAATGATAGTCGTCATTTCTTGTAATTTCTGATTATCTATATAAACTTTGCTTAAATATAAATAGTTACACCCGTTAATTCCGCACCAACTTGCGATATCGCCTGTATATTTAATAGTTTCAAGTTTATTGCAACCTTCGAACGCATAATTACCTATACTCGTTACGCTTGCAGGTATAGTGATTTTTGTAAGATTCGAGCAATTATAAAACGCGCTTTTTGCCAATGCTTTAACGGGCTTGCCGTTGTAGGTTGACGGAATTACAATTTCAGAACGGCAACCCGTACCGTTGTTACTGACGGTATAGTAAGTTTTATCGCTGCTCAAAGTGTATTTAAGCGTTTGCTTTTCCCATTCGTAATCGGAATAACCGTTCATTAAAATAGAGTTTTTAAGGAGAGTTGCGGCGTGCGCCGTATCTTCGAGATTTTCAACGTCTTTGTTACCGCCGGCTGTCAGCACTTGCCAACCCTGTTTATTTTCAAACGTAGCCGCAGTTATGCTTGTTCCGAAAAACGCTTCCTTTCCTATATAAATCGTAGATTCGGGAATGGTAACGCTTGTGAGCGAACCGCAGTTATAGAACGCGACTTCGCATATTTCCGAAACGGAATTGCCGAGCGTGAGCATAGTCAACTTTTCGCATCCCATAAATGAACCGTCGCCTAAATATACAACGCCGTCGCCCGTTTTTACGTTTACAAGGTTTCTGCATTCGTTAAACGCAGACTGCTCGATTTTATTTACGCTGTTCGGGATTGATACGGCAGACAGTTTTTCGCAACCGCTGAATGCGGCTTTGCCGATTGTTTTCAAACTGTTGCCCGTAAAACGCAAGGTTTGCAATTCTTCGCAGTCGCTGAAAGCATATTCTTCGATTACCGTAACAGAACCGCCGATTGTTAGGGTTTTAAGTCCTTTATAATTTCTGAACGCAACGGGCGAGATTGTTGCGGTTTCTGTAATTTCTATTTCGGAAGCAAGTTCGCCGCCGATATAAAAGTTACGGCTTCTATAATCCGCATTAGCGGTGTTGTTTCCGACGATATAAATATTATTGTCGCTTAACGGGTTGGAAACCTGTGCGTCACGTGAGTTGAAATCGTAATAGAAATCTATTTGCGCCCACTTGGAAGCCGTACCTGTATAATGAACGTCTTTCAAAGCAAGGCAGCAAGTAAATGCGTGTTTTTCTATGCTTTTTACCGTAGCCGGTATAGTAATGCTTTCAAGTTTTCTGCAATCTTCAAACGTGCTTTCAAAAATGGTTTCTATTTTTTCGCCGAGAATTGCGTTCGTAAGATTAGCGCACTTGTAAAAAGCCTTTTTGCCTATGGTTTCAACGTTTGCACCGATAGTTATGTTCGTTAAGTCTTTACAGTTGGCAAACGCGTTTTCGGCAATTTCTTTGACGGGTTTTCTTTTCCACTCGTCGGGGATTTCGATTTCTCCCGTAAGCCCGCCTATGCCTTTGACAACGTAATACGTTCTATCTTCGCTTAACGCGTATTGCAGAGTTTTTTCTTGTGGCTTATTGCCTATGTCTTCGCCCTTGCGGTAAGTAACGTCCGCGCCTAAATCGAGAATAATATCGTCGCCGTTTACCGTGCCGCTTGCAAACTCGATTTTTTCGCCTTCAACCGTTATGTATAAAGTAACGGTATTGCCGAACACCGTGTACTCGCCCGAATTGTTTTCGTCGTCAGTCCATTTGCCTGTTTGGTGGAAAACGATATAAATTAAATCATCGGTAATATCGTCCTCGCAGAAATAGTATGTACCGCCGACTTTTACGGTTATAGGCTCGTATTCGCAAATATCGCATTTGCCGTCGTTGTTTGCGTCAACGTGCGCTGCCACGTCGCCTTTTTCGTCCGTATGTTCGCAAGTCGCCGCGTGCCAATGGTTGTTTGCATCGCTTTGCCATTCTTCCGAATAGGTATGTGTGTGCGCGGGCGGCTCGTTATTTCTGTCGCACGCGACAAGCCCGAACGCACAAACGATTACGCACACGAGAGAAAGAACTGTAACAAGCAATTTTTTCTTCATATAAAACTCCTTTTTTCAGCGTTCCGAGTTTTAGTAAATGTGTACTTTAACTACAATCAAATTCTTGCGTTGTTAGTGGCTTTTATGATATAATTTAAGGGCAAATTTATATTATTTTCGGTGTTTTCGGGTGTTTTAGGAAAAGTACACATTTACTAAAATTTTTGTTTTCGGGGTTTGTAACGGTAAACGCAAGCCCCGATTTTTGCTATCCTTAAAGATAATTTTACTTATTTTTAAGGGAGCGCAAACTATGAATACATACGCATACGCAAGAGTTTCGGCAAAAGACCAGAATTTAGAACGGCAGTTAGTCGCATTTATTGAGTTCGGAATAGAGAAAAGCCGCATATTCTCGGACAAGAAAAGCGGCAAGGACTTTGAACGGAAAGAGTATAAACGGCTTTTGAAAAAACTTAAAAACGGCGATTTGCTTGTTATTAAATCCATAGATAGATTAGGGCGTAATTATGACCAAATCATAGCGGAATGGGCGTATATAACGAATACTATCGGCGCGGACATATTTGTTTTGGATATGCCGCTTTTAGATACACGCACGAAAGCCGAAACGCTTGTAGGTAAGTTTATTTCGGACGTGGTATTACAGGTATTATCGTTCGTTGCGGAGAACGAGCGAGAGAACATAAAAGCACGGCAAGCCGAAGGCATACGCGCGGCTATCTGTAATGGTGTTAAGTTCGGCAGACGCCCGACCGAATATACGGACGAATTTCTTTCCGTTGCCTGCGACTACATAGAAAAGCGCATAAATTCCGAAACGGCTATGAATTTACTCGGCTTAAAGAAGAATAATTTTTATTACCATATTTACAGAATAAAACAGTTAAAGGAACTGTGAATTTTATTTGTCTTTCGACAGGGTTGTATATCGGAAAAAGCCGTTGCCGTAAGATTAAAACTGAATAGCGCGTAAACCCAAGCAAGGGAAAAAATCATAGCGTAAAACAGCAAATTGAAAAATGCTAACGCTATGATTTTTTCTTTGTCCTTGACGGCGTAGGCTTTTCCCGATTTTCTCTTTGGTTGTCGAAAGACAAATAAAAGACAAGGAGAAAAATATGATTACTCAACTAACTCATCCACTCCCGCATGTAGTGTGTAAGTCATTCGCTTATAACACGAAATTAGCGCAAAACTCGGCAGAAGTTAAACCACCGCCTACTCGCATTTTGCACAGACCTTCGGTTATACTGCATTTGGACGCAAACGGAACGGATTGCACGGTTTTCCACAATAACCGTCGTTTACGTTCAAATCCGATACAAGGAGGTAAACGGTATGTTAATGGCAAGATTACGCACCGTGAAGGAAACGCTGCAACTTATCAAACAGAAAGACAGCGGAACGGCGATTACCTGCAACTTTATACGGCAACTTTGCCGCAAAGGTATTATCCACTCTTTCACGATTGGGAAAAAGGTGCTTCTCAATTACGACGAATTGTTGGCTTATTTGCACATAAGCGAAAACAGCGAATGAGCGTCAACGTCGAGAGCATTATAGCAGCGGAAGCGAAACGCATAAGCGCCGAATACGGTAAATCGTTCTTGGACTGCGACGATATTGTTACATTGACCGGTTTGGGGCGCGATAACGTCCGCACCTTGATGAAAAGCAGATCGTTTCCGGTTATACAGGTCGGCAAGCGTCAGGTCGTCAGCATTGTTGCTTTCGTTACTTGGCAGATGAGCGCATATTGCGAAGGAGTTGACGGCAATGGCAAACGCTAAAAAGAAAAACACGGCACGGCGCGGCAATAACGAAGGTTGCATTTACTACCGTGAAAACGAAAAACGCTGGGCGGCTTCCGTTACGCTCGGTTATGATGACGACGGCAAACGTATAAGAAAGGTTATTTACGGTAAAACGCGCTCGGAAGTTGCGGTTAAAATGACGACGCTGCTCGGTACGAAACTGAAAGGCGGACACGCTTCCGTGAAAAACGACACGTTGCAAGTTCTGATGCACCAATGGATTATTACTTTCAAACGTGCGGAAGTCAGCCCCCGTACTTTCGAGCGCATACTGTCTAACGCAAAAAATCATATTTACCCCGAAATAGGAAATATGAAACTTGACGAGATAACCGATACGATTATTCAGTCGCTTTTGAACAGAATGTTGTTTGCCGGTTATGCGCTCGCCACCGTTCGCAAGGTGAAGTTTACGCTAAACCAATTCTTTGCCTATGCGAAAAAGAGCAAGTTTGTTGACAGCAACCCCGTAGCGGAATGTAAAGTCAAATCCACAAAAGAGCATAAGGAAAAGAAAGACGACGATTACAAGGCTATTCCTATCGACGTGCGCAAACAGTTCTTTGAGGTTATAAGCAATCATCCGTTTTTCGAGCCGCTTTGTATGGTACAGTTATTCGGCGGTATGCGTATAGGCGAAGTGCTTGCTATTAAATGGAAAGACTTTGATTTCGTCAACGACGTTATAGTGATTGACAACGCCATTACCCAGATACCCGAATTTGACGCCGATTTTAACGTGATAGGACGTAAAACCGTTATATCTGATACGAAAACGTGCGCCAGCGTTCGGGAAGTGCCTATGCCCGCTATGCTTAAAAAGTCGCTGTTACGGTGGAAAGAAAACCGAGAAAAACGGCAAGCCTTGACGGGTATATCGTTTACCGCGCCCGACGATTTGGTATTCTCAAACGACGACGGCGAACTGCGGACGTATTACGGAACGCGATCAATGTTCAAACGGTTAATGAAAAAGACGGGATTAGACAAATATAATATTCACTTCCATTCGATACGACACACATATTCGAGTATGTTGTTCGAGGCGCAGGAAAATCCGAAAGTCATACAGCAACTGTTAGGACATAAGGACGTAACTACGACGATAAAAACTTATAACAGCGTTGATCGTTCTTACTTCAAACAAGCGACGGACAAGTTGGAAGATAAGTTTAAGAAATAGAAAAATCGGCGGCTTGAAACCGTCGATTTTCTTTTACGGTAAAGGCATTTTAAGCCGTTCTAAAACTGCCTAAAACGCAAAAATGGTAGTCATTGGTAGTCAAATCGGAAAAACATTGACTACCATTTTTTATTGACCGCACAAAAACCGCTATATTTGCTTATATTTAACCGCCATCTACCACTATATATTGTGCTTTTGTTGATAGACCACTTCCCATTGAAATTTGACACGTCCTTGGTAAGGCGGAGGTCACGGGTCCGAGCCCCGTCATCAGCTCCAAAAAAGAACGTCCTAGTAAAGTAGGGCGTTCTTTTTTGGAGCGGGGCGTTCGCAATCTGCGATTGCTCGGCTACATATCCTGCTGTGTTTCGCGCTTCGCTAAATTACATCTAACTGGGCGTTCGCTTGTCTTATACGGCTTTGCGACATATCTATTTTAGTTTAATGCTTTTAACAGTTGTGTATTTTTTTGGATTACGTTAACAAAGAATTGAAAAAAGCAGAAAAAGCAGACATATTATTAAATATAAAAATATTGGTTGTAAAAAAGTCCTTTTCGTTTGTCTGCGAAAAGGACTTTTTACAGTTAGTTGACTAAAAATATTTTTACAAGTCTTCCAAGCGTTCGATAGAAATCATTGCGTCGTTATTTTCGATAAAGTTGTTTATCTTTTCGGCGTGGTAATTTTGATTGGGACGGATAACCGCGTCTACTTGTAGTTTGCCGTCGGCTGTACGCGTTACTTTGTAACGGTGGAATTGCGTAATGCCGAAGTACAACTGCAATGTCTTTTGAAATTCGTCCGAATGGTAAAAACGTACAAGCAACAAACGTTGACCGTGACGTTTAAACGGGGCAGTGTGTAGTATTAATTGCAAGACTATAATCAACGCAGTTCCGCTTACCGAAACAATGTACATTCCCGCTCCGCAAGCCATACCTATTGCAGACGTCGACCAAATAATAGCGGCGGTGGTAAGTCCGTGTAAGTTTTCGCGGCGGAAGAATATAATGCCTGCTCCTAAAAAACCGATGCCTGTTACTACTTGCGCCGCAACGCGTGCGCCGTCGCCGTTTGCAATTTCGCCTATTTTTAGGGATATTACTGTAAACAGCGCCGAAGCAAGTCCTACCGTAAAGTGCGTACCCATACCCGCTTCTTTTTGTCTGTGCGAGCGTTCTACGCCTATTAAAAAACCTAATATTCCTGCAAGGACTATTCTAAACAGATATACCAATTCCGTTCGCCAATCAAAGCCTTCAAAAAAGTTAAAGCCGTTGTCGGCAAAAGCCAAAAGCCAGTTCATTTGTTACCTCAAAAAAATGTGTGTCGGCTTAAAAACGACACCACAAATTGTAAATTTATTTAATGATTGTACATTGTATCACATTTAAAATATTATTTCAATAGGCATTGACAAAAATATTGCAAATATCTATACATTTTTATTATGTTTAATTAATTGACAAATATTAGCGTTATAGTTTAACCGACCTTATAATGTTTTCAATAGGTAATTTTATAAAAAATAAAAACGACGGAAATTGTTTTCCGTCGTCTAATATATTACTTGTTTTTTAACCGTTTGTCTGCCCCTTGCAGTTGGGCAACCGTAGTTATGTTTGCGTCTACAAGCCGCGAAAACAACCTTTCGTCGTAGCGGTCGCGCAAATCGGCAAGCGTTAAATTTGTCGAAATAAAGGTCTGTTTGCGGCGGGCTATACGTTCATTGATTATTGCAAACAGATATTCGGCGGTTACGTTTTTGTAGTTGATTTCGGTGCCTAAGTCGTCAATTGCCAATACGTCTACATCGATTAAGGTATCCAGTATGGATTGACTTGTGCGGTGGTCGGATAAATGCGCGTCCAAACACATAGAGTTTAACGTATAAGCGGTAGTAAACAGCACACTGCGGTTGTGGGCTATTGCGCTGTTTACGCAAGCGGTAATAAGGTACGTTTTGCCCGAACCGGTATTGCCTACAAGCAGTAGGTTGCCTTGCATTTTGTCGCACATTTGCTTAACCTTGTTGTAAACGGCAATGTTGTGTTTGTTCGTTTCGGTAGAATTGGCAAACGTAAATCCGTTGTTAATAACGTTGCTTTCGGCAGTAATCAACTTGCAAATTTCCTGTTGCAAGCAACTGCAAATTGTTCCGTCTATGTAACCTGTATCGTTGCAATGCGGACAGCGGTAGCGGGGTTGAATATCTTGTTCGGTAAGATTGCGTTGTTTAAGTATTTGTTTGAGTTGCGCTTTGAATTGCGCTGTTTTTGCGCTGTCGCAGTCAATTTGCGCTTTGCGTAAATTTTTTTCGCAAAGCTTGAATTCGTCGTATTGACGCAATGTTTGAAGCGTAATGTCGCGTTGTTCTTCCGCTTTAAAACGGCGCTCGTCAATAATGCGTTGAGCGTTTTTTATCAGTTGTAGTCGGTTCATCAGTCCTCCGTTTCGTCCAATACGGTAAACAATGCGTTAAGTTCGTCGTCGGTGTAAGGACGTCTTTCCATATCCCGTCCGCCGATAAGCACTTTTGTAGCGGTGGTTTTGTTTTCAATGTTTTTGTGCGCTTTGGCTTGTTCTACCGTTGCAACGCCTGCTTGTTTGTAGTCGGATAATATCCTGTTTAAATACGCTACGGGGTTGTTTGCGCCGGTGGTTTTTTCCGAAGCGAACAAAATTACTTCATATGGTAAATTCCATATTTGCGTCCAAGTTTTGTAAAGCAGTCTGTCGTTTGCCGTAACTTTACGCGCAAGTCCGCATTTTGTAAGAATGCCTTTTATAAGTTCGTCCTGCTGTGCTATTGCGGAAATGTACGCGCGCAACGCTTGTGACGTGGTTATGCCGTTTTTGTACAGTTTGTCCACTATGTCGGCAAGTCCAGCAAGGGTACGTACTCCGCTTTTAAAGCAGTATTTTGCAATTTCCAGCAAAGTTTCGTCTTCAAAACCTTTGTTAAGCCAACCTGCTAAATATTCGTCAATTATACTTTCGACGTTTTGGTAATATACGCCGATTGTTTTGTTTATGTTTTTGGCAAGGTCATATAGACGTGTTTTTTCGGCAGTGTAGTCGTCTATTTCCTTAACGGACATTGCGCCGCGTTTGTAATATTCGCACAGCATACTGTCCAGTTTTGCCATTCCGCCGTTTTTGCAGTTTTTGGCAACGTTGACTATTACGTCTTGCGTAAAGCCCAATTCGCGCACCCATTTGTCATACATTTCGCGATCTGCGTGCTCGAATTTACGGTTTGAGCCTAATTGTTTAAATACCAGTTTTAAGTCCTCATCGTACTTTTGCTGACAGTTAAGGTGTTCCGATACTACCGCAAGCGTTGTTGCTCCTTTACGCATTTCGTTACGCGCAACGGTAAGTATGTATTGGTAACCTATCGATTTACCTTTTAATTCGATGCAATACTTAATTACGGCAAGCAAAGCTTCCTGTTCGAAAGCGGTGTCTTCCAAAAATTGGTAATAAGCGTCGTATTCCGACGTGTTTATTTGGCGTCCGCCCGCAAACAAGTCTTGAAGCTGCTGCGAAAACTTTTTGTATTTGGAAGGGCTTATTTTGCGCAAAGCGTTTGTTCCGTCTTTAAGAGCGCGGTAAGTTACGTGTTGGGGAGCGTCGTACGAAATGGTTACAAGCCCCAATTCGTCCCAGTACTGGTACGCCGTCAATACGTCGTCCGGCGTAATGCCCAGTTTTTGCGCGATAGCGTCAATGCTGTTGTCGTCGCCTAAACTGTTAGACAAGGCAAGCCCCAAAAGATATACCGCAACGCACTTTTCGGGTGCGTCGGGAAGATAGTTTAAAAAAAACTTGTTGTCTATTACGGTATAACCGTCGGTGACAAGTTGTTTTTCCTTGTCGCAAAATGCCATAAATTACCTCTTTTGTCGTTAAAGTATTGATTATTTTGGCGTAATAGAGTATAATGATAAGTAGATGTAGAATAAAATACCCGTTTTATGCCTTTTTTGTTAACTTGTTATTTTATTCTAACACAAAAAAACTGTCTAATCAACAAAATTGCAAAGTTTACTTAAATTATAAGGGGTATCTTATGAGAATAAGCAAAGTTATTGCTTTGGACAATCGTAATAACGAAAAGCGCATTTTTACATTCGGCACTGCGGACGAGGGCAAAAAACTCGCAACCACCAACGGCGGAAAACTCAACAACTATATCGAGTTCTGTTTTAAGGAAGAAGTCGATTGCGTAATGGACGTCGAAGTGGAATTTTTTGTAGGTTCGGAAAAGTATTCGTTAAGCCGCCTTCACAACGACGACGAAACGACGCGTACCGTTCTTAAAAAGATGGAAGACGACCAATGGAAAGTGGTCGCCCGTACCCGCGCGCTCAGTTACGTGGAAGAAATTATCCACGAAAAATTGGACGATATGTTAAAAATCGACTATGTCAACAATATTGCCGTCGACAATTTTGCCGGCAATTTGATGATGTTTGACGAACTTAGAATGCTCGCCGACGTTCAGGCAAGCGTACTGCGCAGCAGCGAAGAAGCGCGCGCGTTAAGGGAAAAGGCGTTGCAAAAAGTCAAAACATATGCCGAAAGTCCCGACGCTAAACTGTCCGTATCGCCCGAAAGGTTGGACGAAGTAAACGCCGAACTCAACGAAGTGTTTAAAAGCATTACTTTGGCTACTACCGAGCTTAGCGACTTAAAAGCCCGTCTTGCAGCAAACGGATTGCGCGACGACATAGCGCGCGATCTCGAAAACACACAGCAAAAATACAATTTGCTTACTTCCCGTCAGGACGAAATCGAGCAAGCCCGTCAAAAAGTAAAATTGCGCGACGATATTGAAATTCTTATTCCCAAAGTTAAGACATTGCATTCCGTCGAAGAACAACGCGCCGAATACGAAAAAAAGCGTTATGCAATTACCAGCGAATTGGAATGGCAGGAAAAGGAACTTGCCAGCATTAATCAGCAGTTAGAGGATAAAAACCGTCAATACGCTTTGTCGCAGGACAAGCGTACCCGCGTCGAATCCATCAATAACGAACTTGCTTACGTTTCGGCATTGTACGAAAAGAACAAACAACTTAACGAACAGCTGTTGGAACTTAACGAAAAGCAACAACGTTTGTCCGCCGAAAAAGTAATGTATACCAACAAAATGGACGAGCTTGAAAAGTCCATAGGCGACGTTAAAACAAGTTTGGATGCGTTTGACGTGCCTGCCAAATCGGTTGGCGAATTGTTGGAAACAGTCCGCGTTGACGTAAAAATCGACGAAGTGGAATCGCAAATAGAAAAATTACAAAGCGAAGTAGCGGTAAAGGAAAGTCAAATTGCCGAACGCGAAAGCAATTTGGTTATGCAAATGAAGCGTTTCCGCTCGGTTGCGGAAATAGACATTGCGGTAACTCCGTTAAAAGCAAAGGATACTATATTGCAAGTTTTGGACGCTAAGTATTCCAAACTCGAAACAATCAACCAATCCTTGCAGGAAAAGCAACGCAATTTGGAACGCGCCTTGGAAGACTACAAGTACAGGCTTTCCCAAGTCGACCAGTCTAAAATAAAGTTGGAAGCGGAATATAACAAGACAATGCTCCGCAAACAGGAAGAATTTAAGCGCGAAGTATTCATTAACAGTCAAAAGGTATTCAGCGACGACGCGTCGGGCGTATTTGCTGTTACTGCAAATTTCCACGATCAGGAAATCGAAGCGCTGGAACAGGAACTGACCGACCGCGCTATGGACAGGGAATTGCTGCTGCAACGTTCGTATCAATTAGAAGGCTCGTTAAAGGAAATCAAGCGTCATTTCGAAATAAACCAAGCGGAAATGGCAACGCTTAGAACCGAAAAGAATAACATAAATAATCGTTATAACGAAATACTTTCGCAAAACAGCAACGAAACGGTATTTAACTACTTAAAAGCGTTAAACAGCGAAAACGGCGGAACAAAATACTTGTTGGACGTACAGCAAGACGCAGTGCGCAGCGAAGCGGAATTGACCGAACTTAAACGCGCAACCGAAGGACTGCGCGCCAAAATATCCGCATTGAAATCGCGCCTTAAATATTTAAAGGAAACGCAGCAGCAGCTTGACAGCGAGCATATGTCGGTTGATTCGTTAGTTAGCACCAACGATAAAGTTAAGGAAGAACTTAACGACATAGGCGAACGCTTGTCGGCAAGCTATGAGCAGTACAAGGCGGTTTCCCGTCAGCTTGAAAGTATCGAATCCAAGTTGGACGACGTACGCGGCGAAATAATGGAAATATCCAAGACTATTCAAGTTAACGAAAAGCAGATTGCCGAATCTAACGACAAAGCCAAGAAATACGCAGGCAGCGACGATATCGAACAAGCGCTTGCTAACTTCAAGTACGACTTGGGCGATGTGGAAAGCGAACGTCAAATGTTGCTTGATTCCAAGGCGGAAACGGAAAAAGCCGTTTTCCAAAAGCGCCTTGAAATGGAAAAGTCTCAATGGCTGTACGAAAGTAAGGTGGGCGAATACGCCGAATTGCACCAAGAACTGCAATTTGAGTTTAACCTTAAAGGGTTGGATATAGACAAGGTAACGGCAGAAGATTTGGAAGGCAATGTCGAAGACTTGCGCAAGGCGGTAAACGAATACGATTCTACCCGCACTTTGCTTGCGGAAAAAATCGACAATTTGTACAATTTACTGCAAAGCCGTCCTGTCGAAAATGTGTCTAGCGATGAAATCGTTGCAAAGGAAAACGAACTTGCGGTATTGCGCAGACGTCAAGACGAATTGCAGCAGGAACGCAAACTTCAACTGGATAACTACGTTGCGGCAAGCACAGCCCGTATGAAGGTAACTGCCGCCGCAGCCGAAGCAAGGACGTTGACCAACTTGCGCGCTACAATCGATCACAACGATTTGATAGGATTGCTTATCCGCGACAAAATCAACGCAACTTTAACGGTTGCCACGCAGTACCTTAACGCATTTGTGGAAGGCGGTTACACGCTTATCGAAAGCGACCGCAAAGTGGTGGTAAAGCACGACGACGAAATATTAAACTACGACGATTTGCCGCAAGACGTAAAAACGGCCACTTATGTAAGTTTGCTGTTGAGTTTGCCGCACAGCGACGAATCGGACGGACGTTGGATAGTATTTGAAGAACGTATCAACATTAAAAAGGACGTTTTAGCCGATATGTTGCTTAATATAGCAAATCTCAGCTACGTAGTAAACGTTAAAAAGGAAAAGAGCGAACCGCAAACAACTGCGGAATAAGCAATAAAATTAAGTTAACAATAGATATAATTTAACAAACTAAAAAAGAGTGCAATGATTATAAAAATCCTTGCGCTCTTAATATTTTACTTTAAAATTATTCTTCTATCGGCAATGTGACCGAGTACAGCGGGCGGTAAGTCACGCCGTTGTCGGTAAAAACGCTTTCGTACAGTACAACTTGTGGCGCATCAAACGGTTTGTTGTATACGTCTACGCATTTGGTAACTTCGCTAAACGGCAATGAAAACGCGTATTTGCGTATCATTGTAACGTGCGGGCGGTAGGCACGGTGTTCGACGTTAAAGCCCGATTGTTCCAGTTTGTCGGCAAGGACGTCGTGCAGTTCCGTCAAGTTTGCATTTTTGTTGAAACGCGCGCACACGATATTGCTTGCGCGAAGTATGGCAAATTGATTTACGGCAAGGCGGGGAGCGGGTAAATTTTTTACGGAGTCCATTGCGCTTTGAATGTAAATCAAATTGTTTTGTTCGACGTTTCCTAAAAAGTGCAACGTTACGTGGTAGTTTTCCTTTTTGGTAAAGTTTCCGCTTGTAGCAAGGGTTTTAAATTGATTTGCCGACCGTTCCAAATTGTCCCGCATTTTGTCGGGAATGTTCAACGCAATAAAAACTCGCATATTTGTACACTTCCTTTATTTAATTGTGCGTTACGCACAAAGCAACTGCATATAATCACAGTCTGCGTTCCGTTGCTAAACTTTATTTGGAGTGACTGTATATTTAATTATATCACGTTTCCCCTTTATTTTCAATACGGCAAACGTTCCATATTAAATATTTATAGGGTAATAAATGTTTACTTTACGCTATCGGTTGCTAATTTTGTTTAAAAATGTTAAAATGTCGTTACTTATGAAAAAAGCAAAACTCTTGACGATTTTAATAGCGTTGATTGCAGTGTTGTCTTTGGCGTCGGCTGTTATGCCTGCTTTTGCCGAAGACGTTTCGTCGCGCAACATATACTATTATCAAGGGCAGGGGTTTGATCTTCAATCGGTTAGCGATTCCAACGGTATAGTCGGGGTAAACTACCGCGGGTTGTATTTTGGCGGGAGCGGCATCGAAGTAAACGTACGTATTTACAGCGACGAAGCAATTACTATCGATTTCCCTATAAACCAAGCAGCGGACAATTTAACCGTTACGCAGCAAAGTTCGCAAAAGTACTTAATTAATTTGGCAACGGAAATTAACAAATATATTAACGGTATAGACGGATTTGCAAATACTCAGTACGACGGCACAGACGGTACGCCGCTTTCGGATATTTACCGTTATAATCAAGCAAAGTGCGGCGAAACAGTGGAAATTAGCGAACCTGTTTACAATATGCTTAATACCGCGCGTCAAATGTACATTGCTACAAACGGCGCGTTTAATCCTGCTGTATATCGTCTGGTCGATTTGTGGGGCTTTTCCTCCCGTACGTATCGTCGCAACGGTAATTTGCCTTACGACAGGGTATGGGACAACAAAACTTACGGATACCCGTTGCCCGACGAAAAATACGTAAAGGCATTCAGTAATCCGTCTTTTACCGATTTTAGCGAAGACGCGGTAAAATTAAGTTCGTCCGACGGCAAGTTTTACGTAACCAAAAACGTTCAAGCTGCGCAAGTAGACGGCGAAACGTTTGAGCAGTGGTTGGATTTGGGCGGTATTGCAAAGGGCTACGTTGCCGACGGTATAAGGGAAATGTTTAAGCAAAGGGGACTTACGCGTTTTTACGTTGACGCAGGTTCGAGCAGTCAAACATACGGCTTAAACTATGACGGCGGCGATTATGTTTTACTTACGTACGATCCATACAAAAAGGACTTTTTGTATCAACCTACGGTTGTCGGGGCTCATTTGCTTAATGCCACAGTATCCAGCAGCGGGCAGTACGAACGCAAGTACACAACTGACGGCGTACAATACTCGCACATTGTAGACGGAAGTTTAGGCAAGCCCGCACAAACCGGAGTAAATTCCATAACTATAATTGCTCCGCAAAACTATTCCGCAACAATGGGTGACTGTCTTACAACGGCGTTGACGGTAATGGGCAGGGATCGGGTAGTCGACTTTATGAACGGTTATTTAAAAGATAACGGCATAAAAGTACTGCTCACTTACGAAACTGTCGACGGCGGAAAACAGTTGCTTTCAAACTACGACAAATCGGAAGTTGTTAAAGGCGACACGTTTGACGAATACGCTTGGTCGGTTAAAGTAGACGACAACGGCAATTTCGTTTATGACGCATCGGCAAAAGCGCCGGTAAAATCTGAAAGTTATACGGGTTGGATAATCGCTCTCGGCGTAGTGTTAGCGTTGCTGGTGGTTGCCGTAATAGTAGTACACATTGTAAAGGGACGTAAAAAAACTGCAAATAACGTAATAAACGCCAAACGCGACAAACCGTTCAAAATAGGGGATGTAGGAATATATTTGGCTGTTGTTTTGCTTATCGTAGTGCTGTTTGCCGTAATTTTCGGTGCCGAAACCGAACAGATACGCGCGGTGCAAGTGGTTGATTTCAGTAATTCCGACGAAGGCGAATTGCTGTTTGCATATAACGTCGCCCGTAACGAGTGGGTTGTATACTCGGAAAATTCAAGCGGCTGGAACATCGAAGTAAGCGAAGACGGCAACGATATTAACGTAAAGTTTTACCGTACAAAGGACGGTAAGGAACAGTATAACGTAATGACAATTACGCGCGGCGTTGAAGTGTCGGTAAAAATGACCGACGCAACTTGTTCCGACAAAGACTGCGTGTACAACTTCCCGCCGTTAACGGTTGCCGACAGGGCGATAGTGTGTTCGCCGTCGCGGATAAAAGTAATTTCGCAATAATGTACAAATATGAAAACTGAAATAATTAAAACTAAATATTTTTCCGCTAAACGGATTGCTACTCTTGCGGTGTTGACCGCAATGGGGCTTATTATGTTTATGGTTGAAAGTCTTTTTCCGCCGTTGATTTTGCCCGGCGCAAAAATGGGACTTTCCAATATCTTTTCAATGCTTGCCGTATTTTTGTTGGGCCCCATTGACGCGTTTGTGCTGGTTGTGGTACGCGTTGTATTGGGCAGTATGTTCACGGGCAATATGTCTACCCTTATGTACAGTTTGTCCGCAGGTGTGGTAAGTGTGGTGACGTCGTCTGTTTTGGTGGAATTGGTGTATCCTAAGGTAAGCATTGTGTCAATATCCATTGTGTCGGCAGTACTGCACAATCTGACGCAAAACATTGTATTTTGTTTGGTAAGCAACACTCCCGAAATGTTTTCGTATATGCCTTGGCTTGCGCTTTTGGGTGTGCTTGCAGGCATAATAGTGGGCTTTGCCGTATGGTTTATTTTACGTATGATACCTATCCGTACGTTTGCAACGATGTTGGGATTTGATTTGAACGTAACGTTGCAGTCCGAACCTAACCAACCGATTGTCGGGCAAACGGAAAATGACGATCAAACAGTTCAATCCGAAACACAGCAAGACGATGAAAAAGAAAACGGTAAACAGGTTGCCGACATTCAAAACTCCGAACAGCCGCACCCTGACGAACAAAACGTCATTAAGTAAGTTGGAACGACTTTATATAGTGTATGAAAAACATTTTAATTTTTAACGACATATCCGGTTTGGGCAACTGTTCGTTGTCGGCAAACTTACCGATATTTACACATCTAGGTCATTACTGTATGCCCGTAGTTACTGCGTGCTATTCGTCTCAGACGGGGTTTAGTAATTTTGCCGTAATGCCTAATCCCGATACGGTGGACTTTGCTAGACGCATTGCCGCAAATGCTGTGCCGAGTGCGTTTTATGTTGGATTTTGTAACGATACTACAACGCTTAACGGCGTTAAAACGGTTGTGGACGATGTTTTAAACAAGGGCTGCTACTTGTTCGTCGATCCAATTATGGGCGACAACGGCAAACTGTACCCTGTATTTGACGATGCGTATGTGTCCGCAATGAAGTCGCTTGTTACGCGCGCCGATTGCATATCCCCCAACCTTACCGAAGCGTGTTTGCTGTGCAACGTCGATTACGACGAATTGACGAAACACAAATCCGACAGTGATTATATCCACCGTTGCCAAAAGGTTTTTAGCAAATTTTTAACTGTTGTAAAAACTAAGTCTGCCGTCATTACGGGAGTTAATCAAGGGGACAAAATAAGCAACCTTGTATTGCAAAACGACGGTATCGAAGTTGTTACGACAAACCGCGTAGATATAGACTTTTCGGGGACGGGGGACATATTCAGTTCGGTGTTGTTAGGTGAATTGATTAACGGCAAAACTTTGTTTTGCGCAACGGAAATTGCTGCCGATTTCGTATCCCGTTCGGCGCAGGCAACAATGCGTACCGACCGACGTTTCGGCGTAGACTTTTGCAAATTGCTTAATACTTTGTAAAATATTATTGTATTTATTAAAATTTATAAAATAAATACGGGGTTGTCACGTACTGTGACAGCCCCGTATTTTTAGTTTGCTGCAATTATTAAAAAATGAATTTAGTATTGTTACTGCCTAGTCTTCTGTCGGTTTTACTGCGTTTTATGTTTTTGCCAATTTAAACTGACAGTTGATTTTATCATCGAATACTTTACTTAGTCGTCGGCGCCGCCCAGCATTTCCAGTTTGGATTTGGGTTTTTCGGGTTTGCTGTCGCCGTGCTTTACAAACAGCATTGTTACAAACGATAACGCTACAAATATCGTAGCATAGGGGAACAGGATTCCCATTGTGCCGAATGCATCCATAAGCGCACCCGACAGTATAGGCGTAACTACTTGCGCAGCCATACTGGCAGTGTAGTAGTAACCTGTGTATTTACCTATGTCGCTACCGGTTGCAAGTTCCACAACCATCGGGAAACTGTTGACGTTTATCGTTGCCCAAGCAATGCCCGCTAGTGCAAACAGTATCCACATAAGCCACGACGGACTTGAACTGTTAATGAATATCGCTCCGAAAAACGAAACCGTAAGCAACGCTACGCCAATTAAAATTGTCTTTTTGCGTCCAAGTTTGCCTGATAGCATTCCTACGGGAATATACGAAGCAATGGCTGCTCCTTGAGCTATTATTAACGTTGAATTGTAGTCCATATTTAATACGTTTAAGGCATACACGCTGTATTTACTTGTAACGGCGTTATATCCTATAAACCACAATGCTACGCTTGCAAGTATTAAAATAAGGGAAACGAGTTTGTCTTTGGGCAGTTTGTTCTGCTTTGTTTTTGCGGGCGGCGTCGTTGTTTTTGTATCGGATGTTTCGTTTTCCGTTAACACTTCGGCGCAAACGGGTTCGTCAATTTCCTGTATTTCTTTTTCGGCGGCTTCTTGTTCGTCTTCGGCGTCGAGTATTGCTTGCTGTTCGAGCATTTCGGCGTTCCATTTCTTTTCCTTGACGGTAAAAATAAATACAATCAACGCAATAGCCATAATTCCGCAAACTGCCGAAACGAACAGCGTGTAACTCATCATTTGGTTTTTAACCTGACCTGTACCGAACAACATTCCCAACCCAAGTACGATTATTCCGCCTGCCGCTCCCATTAGGTTGATTATTGCGTTGCCTTTGCTGCGTAGCGGCTTTACCGTAACGTCGGGCATTAGCGCAACGGCGGGGGAGCGGAACGTTGCCATAGACACTAGGGTTACAAGCAACACGATTATGAATATTACAAGCAAGTAAATGTTACTGTTGCTTACTTCTTTGGCAAAACACGATTCCGCCGAAGATACCGTCGACGAATATGCGTTTATCCTACGTGCGCCTTTTTCTATTTCGCTTCCGTCTAAATACGAATAACTCAATTTGCCGTTTTCGTCTTTAATCGTTTTGCACGCTTTGTATTCCATTGCGTCTGCGTCGTAGACGTAAAATTGGTCGTAATCCAACCCTTTGTACCAACTTTCCGCTTGCGCTTGTTCGTCTGACGTCAATTCGTCAAAGTTTTTGTTAAACAGTATTTGTGCGGAGTAGTCGTGTATGTCGTATTCGGACGCAACGCCTTTGTTGGTAATACTGTTGTATTCCTTGTTTTCCACTGTGTAGTTTGTCGACCAATACAGTTCGGTATTGCCTGCGGCAAGTTTGCTTAACTGCGCGTTGTCTACAAGCGTAAGACTTACAAATGCAAGGATTGCGCAAATTGTTCCGATTACTATAAACGGCGTGCGTTTACCGAAGCGGGTGTCCTTTTTGTCGGATAACGCGCCGAACAACGGCAACATAAACAGCGCAAGAATGTTGTCCAACGACATAATTACGCCCGACCAAGTTTGGTCAAGACCGAATTTGTTTGTCAACATTAACGGTACAAGGGTGTCGTACGCTTGCCAAAACACGCAAATAAGGAAAAATGCAAATCCTACAAGCAAAGTGCGTTTGTAATTAAGTTTCATAAAATTTTCTTCCTTGTATATAGTCGGAAAACAATTTTTAATGCGTTGCGTCAATTTTAAAAACTTTCAAAATTGAAATACATCGCAGTAAAAATAATTCTTCTTTAATTATTATATATAATTCCGCAAAAAAAGTAAATGCCCAATTTTTTCATTATTGAACGTCAAAACGCCTAATTTTGACGGATTTAGACTATAAACATACGCTTAAAAAGCAAATACCCGTCATAAATTAAAATACAAAGCAGATTTATACTGTGTTGACGGGAGAAAAATATGTCTAAAATTAAAGTCGTAAAGGAAAAAACGCCCAAGCAAGTTAAAGTTAAAAAACAACGCAAAAATATGCCTAAGTACGTGTTAATTGCAGTTATTGCGGTAATCGTTGCGGCATTGTGCCTAATGTGGGCGTTACCCAATTTGCCGAGAAAACCGCAGACTTTACCTAATGCAAGTTACAAAGGCATAATAGAGTTGTGGAACGTCGAAACATTCGAGGGCGGTTCGGGAAGCAGACAAAGTTGGCTTACAAGCAAATCCGCCAAGTTCGAAAAGCAAAATACCGGTTTATATGTTCACGTAACTAACTTGACTGTTGACGAACTCAAACAAAAACTTGCCGATAATCAACAGTTCGATATCATTTGCTTCGGCAGGGGCGTAGGGGACGTAGTAAAGGATTACCTTGCGCCGTTAGAAGTTTCCACGCGCGACTTGCGGGAAAATATGTTGCTTGCAGGACAGTTCGACGGTAAACAATACGCGCTTCCCTTGTACGCGGGGGCGTACGGCTTGTTTGCACGTACAAGTCAGCTTGCCCAAGACGAATTGTTAAACAAAGCGCTAACGCAAACGTATACGCGAAAAGTAGGCAAAAATACAATAGAGTTGAGTCCTATGATATGCGGTTTTACTCCGTCTAACAGTCCGTTGACGGCGCTTGCAATGTCGGGCGGTAAGGGCAGTGCGGCAAGTATAGCCGAAGACGTCACTCAATACCAAGCTTACGAACAGTTTGTTTCCAACAAAACGGCGGTAACGCTGTTGGGAACCCAACGCGACTTGTACCGCTTAAACCAACGCGAACAAAACGGCAAAATCGAAAGTTTAGGGTTTGTTCCGTTGTCTGGTTACACCGACTTGGTTCAATTTGTGGGAGTTAATGCAAATTGCGGTGAAAAGTTGAGCAGTTGTCAAGCGTATTTGCAATACTTGATTTCCGATGAAGTACAGCAAAGTCTAGTTAATTTGTCGCTGTTTTGCGCGTATGACAAGTCTATCTATACTGACGAGCGGTATGTGGCGTTAGAACAAGGATTATCCGCCGCATTTGTGCCTAATGCGTTTGCCGACAGCAGTGTAATTGCAAATCAGCGTCAAACGGCAAAAGCAACGCTGGGTATTTAGTATGGACGGTTCAACTTTAAATTTTGTTGCGTCGATTATGAAAAAAAAATCGATAGAAACAAAGGAAAATATGTCCTTTGCCGAGTTGACAACTTTCGGCTCAGGGGGTACAATCAAACTTGTAATCTATCCCGATACAGCGGATAAGACGGTTTACGCAATACGCCAATTGCAAAAACTAAAAGTCGGTTACGTTGTATTGGGCAAGGGCAGTAACACTCTCGCTTCGGACGAAGCGTACGAAGGCGTTGTAGTGTCGACATCTAAATTGAACGGTATTAAGTTCCGCAAGAATACCGTAAGGGTACAAGCGGGGGTATCGACGGTAACGTTAGCTAAACAGTTGCAGCAAAAAGGGCTTTCGGGCGGGGAATTTTTTGCTTGCTTGCCCGCAAGCGTAGGCGGTGCGGTCGTTACAAATGCGGGGTGCTTTAACCAAGACGTAAATTCTGTCGTAGTTAGCGTTACGGCATTGCATAACGGTAGGTTATGCAAACTGTCGGCGGACAAATGCAAGTTTGCAAAGCGCAGCAGTATTTTTAAAAACAACGGCGAATACGTAGTGCTCGAAGCGGATTTCAAGTTTGAAAAATCCACCCCGCAAGACGTTGCAAACACAGTATCCCAAATGCGCCGTAAAAAATCCCAATCGCAACCTTTGAATTACCGTTCGGCAGGGTGCGTGCTTTACCACGACAAAGTAGCGGTATCCCGTTTGATAGACGAAGCGGGTTTAAAGGGATTTCAAATCGGCGGTGCAAAAGTTTCGGAAAAACACGCAGGTTTTGTCGTTAATGTTGACAAAGCCGAAAGTAAAGATATATACTTAATAATACAACATATAAAAGATACTTTGTTTGCCCGTTACGGCATAACGGCTAAAACAGAAGTGTGCTTGGTAAATTTTACAAAGGACGACGGAAATGACGTTTTCGCAGGAAGTTAAAAGTGAAGTTTTAAAATCTGTCAAAAATATCAAAGGGTGCTGTGCGCGCTCTTTTTTGACTGCCGTTTTAAAAGCCATAGGTTCCCTAACGTTAGAATATAAAAAGTTTTATTTTACCGTCGAAAGCGACAATCACGACTTTTTGGTAATGTGCAAGGACTTGGCAAACAGGCATTTGTCTTGCAATGCGCAAATCGAAAGCCGAAACGTTAACGTCAAAGGGGTTGCGGTATACAGTTGCAATTTCGAAGATAATTTAGGGGACAAGCTGTTTTTAACAAGTCACGCCGATAATACGTTTGCGTTGCTTGATAACGTCGACTCCGTCATTCCGCAAAACGAGTGCTGCAAAAAAGCGTTTATGCAAGGACTGTTTTTGTCGTCGGGTTCGGTTGTTATTCCCGTAGGGGACATATACAATGAAGAAAATAAAAATACCGCTAAATATCACCTTGAATTGCGTTTTTCCGATATGGCATTTGCCTGTGCGGTACAAAACTCGTACAGCGCGCTGGACTTGAAATTGCTTGAACGTAAAAACCATATAGTCCTGTACTTAAAGGACAGCGAAAAGATAGCGGATTTTTTAGCGTATATTTATGCAACGCACAGTCGTTTGAAATTAGACAACATTATTGCAGGACGCAGTATGCGCAACAAGATAAACCGTCAAAATAACTGTTCGGTGGCAAATATCGACAAGACGGTTGCGGCGGCGCAAAACCAGTTACACGCCATACGCGTATTAAAACAAAAAGGATTGTACAACAGTCTTACCCAACAGTTGAAGGACGTTGCCGATATGCGCGAAGCATATCCCGAAGCAACGCTTGACGAAATTGCGGCAAAACTGCAAATATCCAAAAGCGGAGCAAATCACCGTTTTGCAAAATTGATTGAACTTGCTAACACAGCCTTATAATTTTTAATCGGACAGCTTTTATACGGCATAGGAGAACAAATGAAACCTTTTGTACATTTACACTTACACACCGAATACAGTTTGTTAGACGGCGCAACACGAATCGACGATATGCTTAACAGGTGTATTGAATACGGAATGCCCGCGATAGCAGTTACCGACCACGGCAATATGTATTGCGCTTGGAAGTTTTTAAAGGCGGCAAAGGAAAAGGGAATTAAACCTATTATAGGCTGCGAATTTTATATGTGTGAAAATTTGCACGGCGTAGGCTACGAAAACAAGGAATACTTCCACCTTATTTTGCTTGCAAAAAATAACGTCGGTTACTACAACTTGTGCAGGCTCAACTCCATTGCTTGGGTTGAAGGTTTTTACTATAAACCGCGTATCGACTTCGAAACGTTAAAAAAGTACAGCGAAGGTATTATTTGTTTGTCTGCCTGCATTGCGGGACAACTGCCCCGTCTGTTTTTGGCAGACCGTCCCGATGACGCCAAGGCGTTGGCGCTTGAATACAAGGAACTGTTCGGCGAAGACTATTACATTGAAATTCAGCGTCACGGTATAGCGGACGAAGACGCGGTAATGCCGCAGTTGATTGCGCTTGCGCGCGAGTTGGACATTAAAGTGGTCGTAACCAACGACGTTCACTACCTAAACAAGGAAGACGCGGAAATTCAGGATATAATGATGTGCGTTGCAATGGGTAAGTACGTTGACGATACCGACCGTATGAAATTCCAAGGCGAAGAGTTTTATCTTAAAACCTGTGAAGAAATGGAAAAACTTTTTCCCAACGTCCCCGAAGCAATTACAAATACATTGGAAATAGCGGAAAAATGTAACGTCGACTTCGGCAAGGAAAAGTTACTGCCGCTGTATACGCCCCCAAACAATATGACGTCTGCCGAATATTTGCGTTACTTGTTGGAGGAGGGGCTTAAAGTCAAGTATCCTAACTGCACGCAGGAAATACGCGACCGTATCGAATACGAATACAGCGTTATATGCAATATGGGTTTTGTCGATTACTACCTTATTGTGTGGGACTTCATTAACTACGCCAAAACCAACGGTATACCGGTAGGTCCGGGCAGGGGTAGCGGCGCGGGCAGCGTAATAGCGTACTTAATAGGCATTACCGAAGTTGAACCGTTCCGCTTTAACTTGATGTTCGAACGTTTCCTTAACCCCGAACGTAAATCTATGCCCGATTTCGACGTGGACTTTTGTATGGACAGGCGCGGCGAAGTTATCGACTACGTACACGAAAAGTATGGCAACGACAACGTTTGTCAGATTGTTACGTTCGGCACGATGGCGGCAAAAAATGCCATTCGCGACGTTGCGCGCGTGTTGCGTGTGCCTATTAGCGAATCTAACCGTTTGGCTAAAATGGTTCCCGACGGTTTTAAATATACATTGCGTCATCTGCTTGGACAAAAGCCGTACAAAAAACCCGAAGATACGTATATATCCGACGAACTTGTACAAGCCTACAACGACCCCGCAACACACAAGTTAATCGATATTGCTTTGCGCGTGGAAGGTTCGCCCCGACAAACAGGTATGCACGCGGCAGGCGTTGTTATCTGTCGCGAAAAAGTTTCTGATCACGTGCCTTTGCAGACTAACGGCGGTAGTTTAGCCAAGGGCGGTATTGTCACCACTCAGTATAATATGGTCGAAGTAGAAGAACTTGGCTTGCTTAAAATGGACTTTTTGGGGCTTAGGACGCTTACCGACATAAAAAAGGCTTGCGATTACGTTTATGAAGACTGCGGCGTAAAAGTAGACTTTTCCAAGGACGACTATTCCGATCCCAACGTATTTAACCTTATAAGTTCGGGCGATACGATGTGCATTTTCCAACTTGAAAGCGGCGGTATGTGCGACCTTATGCGCAAGATGAAGCCGACGGGTTTGGAAGAAATTATCGCAGGTATCAGTTTGTACCGACCGGGACCTATGCAGTATATAGGCAACTATATTGAATGTAAATTCGACAAATCCAAAATACAGTATTTGCATCCGTCAATGGAAAGCATACTGTCGGTTACAAACGGCTGTATAGTTTATCAGGAACAAGTTATGCAACTTGTACAAAAACTTGCAGGGTTTTCCACCGCGCTTGCGGATAACGTCCGTTATGCAATGAGTAAGAAAAAAGCTCAAATGATGAAGGACTTGGGCGAACTGTTTGTTCACGGCGGAACTTGGGCGGACGGTAAACTTGCTACCGACGAAAAAATCATTAAAAAGGCTAAAAAGGCGGAGACTGTTCCCGGTTGTGTAAATAACGGAATACCCGAAGACGTAGCTTTGGCAATATACAAGCAGTTGGACGACTTTTCGCAATATGCTTTTAACAAGTCGCACGCGACGTGTTATGCTTACGTAACTTATCAAACGGCTTGGCTTAAAAATTACTATCCCGTCGAATTTATCTGCGCATTGCTGAATAACCGTATTACCGATATTTCGCAAATTAAAAAATATATGGAATACGCCAAGTCGATCGGTATTAAAATTTTGCCCCCTTGCGTTAACAAAAGTCGGGACGAATTCCGCGTTGAAGACGGCTCTATCCGTTTTGGTTTGGGCGGAATTAAAAATATCGGCGTTGGCGTGGTTAAACAGATAGTTGACGAACGCGAACGCGGCGGTGAATTTGCCGATATGACCAACTTGTTTGAAAGGTGCGCAAGTTTCATAAACAAGCGTTTAGTGGAAAACTTTATTAAGGGCGGCGCTTTTGACTGCTTTAACCGTACAAGGGCGGATATGATGCAGTGGTATGCGGAAGAATTAAACGACGTAATGGAACGCCGCAAGCGCAACGCCGACGGACAAATTTCATTGTTCGATATGATTCCCGACCTTGCGCAAAGCGCAACGGTCGAACGTCCGCAAGTAAAGGAATTTCCCAAGCAAATACTATATAACTACGAAAACGAAGTGTTAGGACTTTATATGACAGGTTCGCCTTTGGACGACTATGATGAAATTGCAAGCAAGTTCCGCTTCGACTTTAACACGTCCGAAACAGCGCAAATCCCCGTCGAAAACGATGACGGCGAAACAACGTATGTCCATCCCGAAGTAAACAAACGTTTTGTAACAACCGGCGGAATATTGCGGGAAATACGCGTAGTGGTGGGCAAGGAAAACAACCGTATGGGCTTTGCCGTTATGGAAGATAAATTTGATTCTATCGAAGTGGCGTTATACGGCGCAACGTACGAAAAATACAAAACATTGTTTGCAGCCGATTCGTTTGTGGTAATTAAAGGCAGTATTGCCGAATCGCGCGACGGCTACAAAATCAACGTCCGCGAACTTGTCAATCCCCGCGCCGAAAACAAGGAACAAACGCCCGCGGAAGAAATACCCGCAACAAAAGTTACGTTGTATCTTAAAATGGATGTCCGCGACGAAGAAAAGTATAATAAATTGCTTGATACTCTTCACGACTACGAAGGCGACGTCCCCGTAAAAATCAAGTTGGAAGGCAAAACGTACATTTTGCCTAACAAAGTCCGCCGTTGCAGCGGTATCGAGTACGAACTCGCCGATATTTTAGGGGAAAGCAATGTATTGTTTGTGGAAAGATAGCGTATAAAACGGTTTTGCAAAATAATAGGAAGCGGTAACGGGCTATTCCCATAGGAATTAAAAGAGCGAAGAATTTTAAAATTCTTCGCTCTTTAAAGTAGGAGTAGTTTATTATTCCGCTGTTGTCCACTCTATCATATCGGCTACTTGCGTCCATTTGCTGTAAGCAGTGCCTGTAAGAGTAATTTTCCACGACGCGTCGGCATAAATTTTAAATCCTTCGTTAACGTTTTTAAAGATGGTTTGATTTAAACTGACATTAGTATGTTTGGATTGGGTAAATCTAATGCCCGTAATCTTGCTGTTGGCAAATGCGCCTGCGGAAATTGTCGAAAGGGTGTAATCGGCGTTGCCGTCAAGTATGGTTACAATTCCTTCGTAATCGCGGTTAGCGGTAACAAGGGTAAACGTTGTAGCGGTAGCGTTTGCTTTGCGGTAAATTACGTGATCCAATTCTACAAAGTTTACGTTGTTTTCTTCTATAACAATCTTGGTTATACCGGTTGCGTTTACAAGAGCGTTTGTGTCTATAAAGGAAGTTCCTTCAAACAAAGTTACTTGTCCTTGATATTTGGCAGGAACGTAAGTAAGGTTTGTTTTGATTCCGCTTGCGTTGATTTGGTACAAAACGCCGTCAACAGCCGCATATTTTGTTGAACCGCTTTCTACTGTTACTGCCGTTAATTTGTCGCAGGAGTTGAATGCAGTCGAAGCAATACTTGTAACCGTTGCAGGCAATTCGAATGTTGTAACAAACGACGGAACGAAATATAAACTTGTAGCGTCTTTTGCCGAGTTTACAGTATACAATACGTTGTCTTTTGCAGTATATTTTGTCGAGGCGGCGTCAACTGTGATTTTAGCGAGTTTGTCGCAGCCTTCTAAAACATTAAGGTTAATAGTGTTAAGCGATGCGGGAATGTTAAATTCCGTAAGAGACGAGCAATTTGCAAATGCTTTTTCGCCTATTGAATTGACTGTGTTTGCAATTGTAATGTTTGCAAGCGAAGCGCAATTTTCGAATGCGCTGCTGCCTATAACGTAGCAACCTGCAAGATTAACGTTTTCGAGTTTTTGGCAGCCTTTAAATGCGCCTACGCCAACATTCATAACTTTGTCTAAGTTGTAAACAGTAGTAAGACTTGTGCAGTCTTCGAAAACATAACTCGGCAATGATTTCGCGTTGGACGGCCAAGTTATTTCTTCCAATGCGGTGCAGCCTTTAAATAAATTTGTGCCGAAAGCAATGGGATCGGCGGCTTCTCTTTGTTCGAAAATAACGTGTTGCAATTTTGTGCAATCTTGGAAAGCGCCGAATTTTATTTCCGTTACCGATGTGGGAATAATAATTGTTTCGATAGTGTTGTCGCCTTTAAACAGGTTTTCGCCGAGAGTTACTACTTTTACTCCGCGAATTTCCGATGGAATAAGCAGCGCTTTTGCGGATGTTACGTAATCTACGATTTCGCCTGTTTTGCTGTTGAATTGGAAACCGTTGTCGATAACTAACGGGTTGTCGGGATCGACAGGTTGTTGCGAACCGCCGTTGAGAGCGGCTGCTTGTTCAAGTGCAATCAACGCAAGTTCTTTAACTGTATTAGACGTTACCGTAGCGCCTGTTACTTTGTCGAAGTTTGCTTCCAATGTGCTGCTGTTTGAACCGATAATGCCGAGATCGCCGGGTTTAAGCGATGTATTTGCCGAATGGAAATCGCTTGTTACTTTTAATGCGGCTACTTTGTTGTCGTTGTCTACCGCTACGTATAATTTAACGGGTTTGATAAAAGTGTTTTCTTTTTCCAAATAAATAATATTTGTCACTTTACCGTCTTTTGTTGCGGTGTAAATTGCTTTAACGTTATTTAACATCGTTGCCGATTTTACTGCAAATTCCGCATTCGGAACAAGTTCGTTCAATACGTTGCGAACCGATTCGCTTAAACCGTCGTCGGGCGTATTAGGAGCGTATTTTGCCGACAAAGTAATGTCGCTTGTTACGGGCGTATCAAAATTGTAGTCCGCATCGTTTAATTGCCATGCTACAAAATTGTAGTCTTGTTTTTGCGGTGCGGCAATTTTAGCGGCTTTTTCGCCTTCTAAAACTTTTTGCGTGTAAACGGTACTGTCGCCGTCTTTGTAAGTAACGGTATATGTAGTTTGCGAGCATGCGGCAACAATTGCCAATACCATTACAAGAGCGATTACGACTGAAATAATCCGTAAGTACTTTTTCATATTTTTTCCCCTTTATTTTATATTATTTTTATAATGTGAATTATATTTCACATCATAAATAACGGGCATATTATAGCACCGTTATCAGGGTATGTGTCAACAATTTTTAGTGTCATTTTTATAATATAGAAATTAAGTATAATGCAATAAATTTTGCTTATTAAAAAAGTGATTTTAAACAAATTTTCAGTTTTATAGTTTATTATTTGCATAGTAATATAAGGAGTATTTGCTTGACATTACATTTAAAAATGTCTAAGATATTTAAGTGAAAATGTTTGGCATTGACGGTTAGACGACACTATAACAGGAGATATTTACAATGCTTAAATTACGTAAAATTATCAAAGACTATCATGTTGCGGACACAACGGTACACGCATTAAAAGGCGTGGATTTAACTTTCCGTAAAAACGAATTCGTTTCCATTTTAGGACCGTCCGGCTGCGGAAAAACCACGTTGCTTAATATTATAGGCGGACTTGACCATTACACCGACGGCGAACTGTTTATAAATGATATAAGCACCAAGCGTTTTACCGACCGCGATTGGGATAACTACCGTAACCACAGCATAGGTTTTGTATTTCAAAGTTACAACCTTATTCCTCACCAAACCATATCCGAAAACGTCGAATTGGCGTTGTCTATTTCGGGCGTGGACAAAGCGGAACGCGTCCGCCGCGCTCACGAAGCGTTGGATAAAGTAGGGTTAAAAGGTCAATACCGTAAAAAGCCTAATCAACTTTCGGGCGGACAATGTCAATGCGTAGCAATTGCGCGCGCAATAGTCAACGAACCGGAAATTTTGCTTGCGGACGAACCTACGGGGGCGTTGGATACTACGACTTCGGTGCAGATAATGGACATTATCAAGGAAATTGCCGACGAACGTCTTGTCATAATGGTTACGCACAACCCCGAACTTGCCGAAAGGTATTCCACGCGTATTATCAATTTGTTGGACGGTGAAGTAGTTCACGACAGCAATCCTTATGACGGGGAACAAACAAACTTACAATCGGTTGAATCAACCGCTACCGAAAGCCCGTCTGCGTCAAACGATATTGTCGAACAACAACCCGTAAATGGCAAAAAGGATAAAAAACAGAAAAAGGCAAAATTGTCGGCTTGGGGCGCATTTAAACTGTCGGCAAGGAACTTGTGGTCTAAACTAAAACGTACTATTTTGGTATGTATTGCGGGCTCTATCGGAATTGTCGGCGTAGCCACCGTTTTGGGAGTTTCCAGCGGTGTTAAGGGATACATTGCAAGCATGCAAGACGATATGTTAAGCGGTAACCCAATTACGATTTCCGCCGAAGCAATGAATTTTGACGCAATCAATACCGCAATGAACAATATGATGAATAGCGGCGACGATGAAATGAAAGTTCTTAACGGGTTTGTTAACGTCGATAAAATGGTCGAATACCTTGTTTCCCGCGGGAGCGATATGGCAAGCGTCGTTTATACAAACAAAATTACTCAGCAGTATGTCGATTTTGTCGATCAAATGCCTTCCGAGTACTATTCGGCAATGATTAAACGTTACGGAGTCAATCTGTCAAATAATTTGTATACCGATTTCAGTATGGTTGACGGAACTAAAAATATGTCGTTGTCTGCCGCTAACACATTGTACTCTAAAATGTTAAGCAAGACGGAATACGCGCAATATGCAGCATACATATCTATGTTTACCGAAAGTTTCCGCATTGCTCCAAACAATTCCGACTACATACTGTCGCAGTACGATATTTTGGGCGACGGTAAAATTGCAACCGAAGCGGACGAAATTATGATTGTATTGGACAGCAAGACTTCATTGACCGATTTGCTGCTTGCGCAATACGGATATTTCAGTCAAGACGAATTTGTAAATCTTGTGGAAAATGCCGTTGATGCCGAAAATAATCCCGCTAAATTCCGCGAAAGGATTTCATACGAAGACTTATTAGGTAAAAAGTTTACCTGGTATCCCAACGATGACATTTACAACAAGCAGTCGTTTGGCGAATATACAAGGTTTACATACAATCCTACCGTCGAAGAAATGTCTAAAAAAGACGGTGCCAAGGAATTGACGATTACCGCTATTTTGCGTCCCAAAGACACAATTAATTACGGCGCTTTAAAATCGGGATTCTATTACACCGAAAAGTTAATAGACGAAGTGCTTGAAACGGGTAAATCGTCCGAAATAGTTAAATATCTTAATGACAACAACAAGCAAAGTTTTTCCATTAAGGTAAATGCGGACAGCAAGCCGAGCCTTGCCGATATGCTCAATTGCGTAACGTATAATTATTCGTTTGCAATGCGTAATGAAAATGCAGAAAACGGCATTGACAGATATGACGAAATCGGCATTGTGGGCAGTATGGACACAATGCAAGCAATGATGAGCGCAATGATGAATAACGGCAATGCGGAAATGGAGTATTCGCTGTCGAAGCGCGATTTGGGCGGAGTAAGCATTCCCAGCACAATAGCCATATATCCGCTTAGTTTTAACGATAAAAATTTAGTAACTGATTACCTTAACGAATGGAACGGTGACAAAACATTGACGATTAACGGCGTTGAAGTTGCGCCAACTGAGCGCGAAGACATAATGTACACCGATACGTTGGAAATAGTAATAGGAATGATTAACCAATTTATCGATATAATTACTGTGGCGTTAATTGCGTTTACTGCGCTGTCGTTGGTAGTATCTACCGTTATGATTGCAATTATTACCTATGTATCGGTAATCGAACGTATCAAGGAAATCGGCGTTATACGTTCTCTCGGCGGACGCAAAAAAGACGTATCCAATTTGTTCATTGCCGAAACGTTTATTATCGGCGGAGCTTCCGGCGTTATAGGTATATTGTTAACTTACGGAATATCGTTGGTAATCAACCTTATTTTGGGTTCGCTATTCGGTATTTACACAATTGCATCACTGCCTATTTGGCAAGCGTTTATAATGATTGGAGTAAGTATTGTATTAACGCTTATTTCGGGACTTATCCCCGCAAGTTTAGCAGCAAAGAAAGATCCTGTCGAAAGTTTGCGTTCCGAATAACGTTGCCAAATTTAAAAATACAAGCGAACCGACGTTTGCTTGTATTTTTTGGTAATAAATGACAAAAAAACATCAGCGCTTTTAAGTTAATTCAGTTTGCATAAAGTTTTAAATAGTATATAATGATGTGTAAAATGCAACTGAAAAAATAATAGAGATTCGAGGAAAATATATGATAAAAAAATTGTTACAAGGAGGAAAAGGGTACGAAAAGCAGTCGATACTGACAGTTGTGTTTGTATTGTTGGAAACGGCTTTGGAAGTAATACTTCCTATGTTTATGTCCAATATACTTAACACTATGCAGTTGTTTTCGCAACCCAATCCGTTAAAAGAAAACATAATGTACTTGCAGTTTTCGTCCTTTAAGGTGGTTACGGCTACGGCAGGTACAGTTATAACTTCGACTATGCTTACCGATATAGTAATCACCTACGGCGTGCTTATGGTAATATCGGCAGTGCTGTCGTTAACGTTCGGCGCGCTTGCGGGCAAACTTGCCGCCGTTGCCGGCGCGGGATTTTCCAAAACAATCCGTTCGCGCCTGTTTAGTAAAATTCAAAGTTTTTCGTTTTCGAACGTCGACAGATTTTCGACGGCAAGTCTTGTTACCCGTTCCACAACCGACGTAAACAACGCGCAACAGTCCTTTATGATGATTATCCGTACGGTTATCCGTGCGCCTTCGATGTTGATATTTTCTGCCGTAATGGCGTTTATCAAGGCGCCCAATCTTGCGTGGATATTTTTGATAGCAGTGCCGTTGTTGGGCGTAGTAATGTTTTTCCTTGCAAGTCGCGTTCACCCGTTGTTTAAATCGATGCTTAAAAAGTACGACTCTATGAATGCGGGCGTACAGGAAGACTTGGTTGCTATCCGCGTTGTCAAGGCGTTTGTACGCGAGGACTACGAGGAGGAAAAATACCGCGCTCAAACCGAAGAAGTCCGCAAAGCACAACTTAAAGCGGAAAAATTGATGGTTTTAATGAACCCGCTTGTTTCGGTCATTATGTACGGCGCAATCATATCCTTGCTTGTAATAGGCGGTGTCGACATTGCAAACGGTCGTATCGAATCGGGAACGTTGACGGCAATGATGACTTACTGCACGCAAATACTTATGTCCGTTATGATGATTTGCTTTATAGCAGTGCAGCTTGTTATGAGTAGGGCAAGTATCGACCGTTTGTGGGAAGTTTTGGATGCCGAACCCGACATTAAAGACGGCGAAAACGACAAAACGGTAAACAGCGGAAGTATTCAATTCGTCGACGTGGACTTTTCCTATTCCAACAATGCCGACAACTTGACGTTGGAACATATTAACCTTGACATCAAGTCGGGCGAAATTGTAGGCGTTATCGGCGGTACAGGCGACGGCAAAAGCAGTCTTGTTCAACTTATCCCCCGTTTTTACGACGTACTTAACGGGCAAGTGTTGGTTGACGGAACGGACGTAAGGGAATATTCGCTGTTCAACTTGCGCGAAGGCGTTGCTATGGTTTTGCAAAAGAATGTCTTGTTTAGCGGAACAATCCGCGAAAACTTGCTGTGGGGCGATAAGGACGCTACGCAAGAGCAAATCGAACAAGCGTGTCAAGCGGCGTGCGCGGACGAATTTATCAAGTCTTTCCCCGACGGTTACGACACCGACTTAGGTCAAGGGGGCGTAAACGTTTCGGGCGGACAAAAGCAACGTTTGTGCATTGCGCGGGCGTTACTTAAAAAACCCAAAATTATGATTTTGGACGACTCGACTAGTGCGGTAGATACCGCAACCGACGCAAAAATCCGCAGCGGTTTGCGCGAACACGCAGCCGATATGACGACGATAATTATTGCTCAGCGTATATCGTCTGTTGAAGACTGCGACAAAATAGTGGTTTTAGACGACGGCAAAATAAACGCAATCGGCACACACGAACAACTGCTTAAAACGTGTTCGATTTATCAGGAAGTGTACCATTCGCAACAAAAAGCTACCGTCGAAGACGGCGCAACCGAACAGCCTGTTGAAACGAAAACCGTTAAAAAGAGTACTAAAACGGCTAGCGCTAAAACTGCGCCTAAAACCAAAACAACTAAAAAAAGCGTAAAGAAAGGAGGGGAAGACAATGCCTAGACCAATGGGACGCGGTAAGGGAATGAATGCTCCCCGTCCGCAAAATATAAAAGGTACCGTTGCGCGCTTGCTTAAATATTTAAAACCGCACGCGGGCAAAATGGTAGTAGTGTTTATTTGCGTATTGATTAACGCTTTTGCTAATATAGCCGGTACGGCTATTCTTGCTCCTTTGCTCAACGGTCTTGCTGCGGTAAAACCTAGCCCCGACTTGACTTTAACCAATATCGCTTGGCTCGATGACTTTGCTTACGGTTTTGCACCGGGCAATATCGTTGCGGACAAAATTACTTATTTGACTATATTGGTTTGCACGATAGCGGGAATCTACGTTATCGGCATTATAGCCAACTACATTTGCAACCGTTTGCTTGTTTCTATTTCGACAACTACAATGACGACTATTCGTAACGAATTGTTTGCGCATATGCAAAAGTTACCCATTAAGGTTTTCGATACTAACACGCACGGCGAACTTATGACGCGTTTTACTAACGACGTCGATGTAATGAACGAATTTATAGCCCGTTGCATTCCGCAGGTTGTTAGCAGTGTTTTGACGATTGTGGGCGTGTTTGCAATGATGTTTGTGTTAAGTTGGCAACTTGCGCTTGTTATGATTGCTATGCTTGCGTGTATGCTTGTCGTCGTAAAAGTAATCGGCGGTAAATCGCAAAAGAATTTCGTCGCGCAACAGGAAGCGGTAGGTAAACTTAACGGCTACATCGAAGAACTCATTGAAGGACAAAAGGTTGTTAAAGCATTCAACCACGAAGAAATAGCTGTTGCGGAATTCGACAAAATCAACACCTACTGGCAAACCGTATCGGCTAAGGCTAACGGTTACGCCAACATAATGGGACCCATTATGAATAACTTGTCGCACTTCTTTTATGCTGCAATAGCAATTGTAGGCGCATTCATTGCCATTTCATCCGGCGAACCTTTAGGTTTTGTGGGAATAATCGCCGCATTCTTGATGTATATCCGCAATATATCCAACCCTATTCAACAAATCGCACAACAAATAAATATGATATTTATGGCTGTTGCGGGCGGCGAGCGCGTATTTAAACTGTTGGATACACCCGTTGAAGTGGACGACGGTTACGTTACTCTTGTTAACGCCGAAGTTGACGAACAAGGCAACATCACCGAAAGCGCTAAGCGCACGGGACGTTGGGCGTGGAAACATCCCCACTCCGAAACGGGCGAAATTACCTATACCGAACTTAAAGGGGACGTGCGTTTCGAAGACGTCACATTCGGTTACGAGGAAAACAAAACGGTATTGCGCGACGTTTCGCTGTTTGCAAAGCCGGGGCAAAAAATTGCTTTCGTCGGTTCTACCGGCGCAGGCAAAACCACAATTACCAACTTAATTAACCGTTTTTACGACGTTCCTGACGGAAAAATCCGCTACGACGGAATTAATATCAACAAAATTAAAAAGGCGGACTTGCGCAGATCCCTTGCAATGGTGTTGCAGGATACCCACTTGTTTACGGGTACCGTTATGGATAATATCCGTTACGGCAGGCTTGACGCAACCGATGAAGAATGTATAGCTGCTGCTAAATCGGCAAACGCTCACCAATTTATAAAGCACTTGCCCGATGGCTACAATACAATGCTTACGCGCGACGGCGAAAACTTGTCGCAGGGACAGCGCCAGTTGCTTGCAATAGCGCGCGCTGCCGTTGCCGATCCTCCCGTATTGATTTTGGACGAAGCAACCAGCAGTATCGACACCCGTACCGAATGGCTTATCGAAAAAGGTATGGACGCATTAATGCAAGGACGTACAACCTTTGTAATAGCGCACCGCCTGTCCACCGTTCGCAACAGCAACGCGATAATGGTGCTTGAACACGGCGAAATTATCGAACGCGGCAATCACGACGACTTGATTGCACAAAAGGGAAAATATTATCAACTGTATACCGGCGCTTTCGAACTGTCCTAAGCCCGTATAAACATCGCAATACTGCGTTAAACGTCGGACGCCGTTGCAGTCACGTACGTTTAAGTACGCTCCTTTACGGTCGCCTAGTTTGCCTTGTCTTGCTCGTTTCTACGGGCTTAGGACTAGAAGACATAAATTTAAAAGGTGCGTCTACTGCGTTAAACATAATCGTAGGGTGGCAGACTCTTGCCCTCCGCAATTAAATTAATCTCAGCCATAATTGCGCATTACGAATTAATAAACAAGCGGATTCCTTTGTTAAGGATTCCGCTTGTTTAATTATTGTATCGATATATTATGTTTCGTTAGGTTGGGACGGAACAATGTCTACTATGTTGACGTCGTCCGTTACGGGCTGCTGCGTATCTTTCTTTACGTCGATGTAATCGGCAAACAGTTGGTTGGTGAATTTGCAAAATTCGTTTGCTATGTCGTTGCGCGTCATATTTTTATCTTTAAATTCGTCCAATGTATGCGGTTTGCCTACTACCATTTTGTTTAATTCCTTGTGGTAGTAAATGGGGTATATGGGTATGTCTTGCCCGTGTAGTTTTTTTATACCTTTCCGCAAGTACGACAAACCCCGCCGAAAATCCCGTAAGCGTTTCGTGGTATCCCGTTTCGGAGTGTTCGGGGAAAACCATTACCGCGCGGTTGTTTTCGATGTGGTCTAAACTTATGCGCAACGTTTTAAGTAATCTTCCGTCGGGGAAACTGGGTATCACGTGCATTCCTTTGTATATCCAAATGGAAAAGCACGCTTCGAACGTGGCAAGGAAAGAAGCAAACGCTTTGTTCATTCCGCGTTTTTGAATGAAGTAAACGTCGCGCAAGTAGCGGAAGCGGGATTTGTATCCGCCTAGCATAGGATATGCGCCCCAAGGAGCGTGCGGTACGGGAAAGTACAAATTGTAAACAACAGGTCCCGCCATTGCGCTGTGGTTTGCTACGTAAATTGCATTAGTGGGCAATTCGCCTGCTGTGTTAATTATTTCGGGGCGTTTAAATACCAAATGCAAAAATTTTGCAAAGCAACTCCAAACGGGCTGGTTGGGATATTTAATTTTGTAAGGCTTATTCTTTTTCATTATATAAATTATAACACAGTTTTCTTAAACGAATACAAATTTTTTGTTAACAAATTTAAATAATTAAATTTAATTCGATTTTTGCCGTCGATACGATTGTATTATTATTCAAACTATTTACGTTTTTAAGTATTTGGTATATAATTAATATATAACAGTGTATAATCGCGAGGCAATAAATACTATGTTAAATATCTTGGTGGTCGAAGACGACAAAAATACACGTAAGTTAATAACTACTATTTTAAAAAATTACGGTTATTCCACTTTGGAAGCAACCAACGGCGTCGAAGCGTTAGACGTGTTGGATCACAATCATATAGATTTAATGGTCTTGGACGTAATGATGCCTAAAATGGACGGATACGAATTGGCGCAGACGTTGCGCGAAAACGGCAGCCAAATGCCTATGCTTATGTTATCGGCAAAAAGCGCAGTTAACGACATTAAACAAGGCTTCGTAGTCGGTATTGACGACTATATGACAAAACCGTTCGATTTCGAAGAACTGTTGTTGCGCATAAAAGCATTGCTAAGGCGCAGCAAAATCGTTGCGGAAAACAAGTTGGTTATCGGTAAAATTACGTTGGATTACAATTCCTATTCCATAATTATCGACGACTCGACCGAAACTTTGCCGCAAAAGGAATTTTTACTGTTGTATAAGTTGCTTTCCTATCCCGAACGGGTATTTACGCGTATGCAGCTTATGGACGAAATATGGGGGATGGACGCCGAAAGCGACGAGCATACGGTAAACGTGCATATTAACCGTTTGCGCACCCGTTTTGCCGACACTAAGGAGTTTGAAATTGTCACCGTTAGGGGACTTGGATACAAGGCGGTACGACACGATGAGTAAAAATAAACTAAATAATAAAAATGCTAAAAAGGTTGACGGCGTAAAACGCAATCAGATATTCAACCGCATAACTTTAATTGTTGTTTTGGGGTTGTTTTTGTTGCTTACGATTTCGTCTATTATAACATTCGGTATGTCGGCGCTTGTAGCCAAATGGATGCGCGTAGACGAAGATAACATACTTGTATTTGCGGTAATAGTTATGGGTATGAGCGTTATATTCGGACTTGCGCTGTCGTTTGCATATTCCGCAATAATGATTAGGGCAAGCAGACCGTATCTCGAAGCGTTGCAGCGGGCGGCGGAATGCGATTTTACGGTACGAATAAAGGACAGTTCAATATTTTCCAACTTCGGTATTGCCGATAATTTCAATAATATGGTTCAGCAGTTGGAAAGCGTCGAAACGTTACGCGAAGGTTTTATAAGCGATTTTTCGCACGAATTTAAAACGCCTATCGTATCGATTTCGGGTTTTGCAAAATTGCTTAAAGATCCGACTTTGACCGACGAACAAAAGGAAGAATTTTTGGATATAATTATTTCCGAATCGGATCGACTTGTAGGACTGTCTGAAAGCGTATTGCTGCTTAACCGCCTTGATACGCAAGTCGTAGTAAAGGAACGTTTTAGTTTGGACGAACAATTGCGTCAATGCGTGCTGATGTTTGACAGACAGTGCCGCGAAAAAAATATTACACTCGAAGCAAATATCGACGAAAACGTCCAAATAGAAAGCAACTCCAAATTGCTCAACCAAGTGTGGGTTAATTTGCTGACAAATGCGGTTAAATTTACCGATGAAAACGGTAATATATCGGTAGGGTGCAAAATCGAAAACAATTGCGTGATTGTTACCGTTACCGACGACGGGTGCGGAATGTCCCCCGAAGTTATGCAAAATATCTTCAACAAATTTTATCAAGGCGACAAGTCGCATACTACGCAAGGCAACGGTTTAGGTTTGTCAATAGTCAAAAAAATCGTAGAAGTTTTGGACGGCAGTATTTCCGTCCGCAGCGAAGCGGGCAAGGGCAGTACCTTTGTAATATCTTTTAAAATTTAACTATGCTTAAACAAGACGATATAATTACATATACTGCCGAAAGCTACGCCAATTCCGAAACAGTCGGATATGTCGACGGTTACACGGTGTTTGTCCCTAATATGCTCGCAGGCGAAACGGCTAAGGTTAAGGTTACTTATGTAAAGAAAAACATTGCCTACGCCCGCATTGTTGAATTTATAACAACGTCGCCTTTAAGCGTTAACCCCAAGTGTAAACATTTCGGCAAATGCGGCGGATGCGTATTGTCCCGTATGAGTTATGCCGAACAGCTTAATTTTAAGCGTAACAAAGTAATGCAAAATCTGCGCAAAATAGGCAAAACCGACTGTGACGTTTTACCTTGTTTTCCTTCGCCCAAGCAACTTGAATACCGCAATAAAATCAGCTTGCCCATATGCGGAACGCAAGGCAAGGCGTATGCTGGAATGTACCAAAAAGGCACCCACAAGGCAGTTAAAACTAACGGCTGTTTGCTGTGCGGAAGTTGGGCAACGACGCTTGCAAACGAAGTTACCGAATACTTAAACGCATATAAAATAGCCCCGTATGACGAACGTACTTTTAAAGGGGAAGTTAGGCATTTGGTGGCGCGTTATATCGACGGACAGTTACTTGTTGCACTTGTAGTAAACGGCGAATTTAAGCACGATTTACAGCCTTTAATAGACCGCTTAAACAAATCGTTTGACAAATTCGGTTTGTTTATAAACATAAACAACAATAAAAACAACGTAATTTTAGGTAAAACAACACGTTATATTTACGGGCTGAAATACATCGAAAGCGAACATTTGGGCGTTAAATTCCGCTTGCAAATCGAAAGCTTTTTCCAAGTCAATGACGAAGTTAAAAACGCCATTTACAGCAAGGTAAAGGAATTGTTGAATACGTCGCAAACGCAAGCGTTAATCGATTGTTTCAGCGGAGTGGGAGTGCTGACTAACGTACTGGCAGACGACAGGTTCGATACTTACGCAATCGAAATCGAGCCTTCCGCCGCAGACGATGCAAACGCACTTGCTGAAATTAACGGTAAACGCATAACTAATATATGCGGTGACGTTAACGTCGAACTGCCAAAACTTACAAACCAACTTAACGGCAAACGCATAACTATGGTGGTTGACCCTCCGCGCAAAGGTCTGGGCGAAACGGTGTGCAACACGATTTTGTCGGCGCAAGTCGATAACATAGTGTACGTTTCGTGCGATTCGGCAACATTAGCCCGCGATATAGCGCAGTTGTCGGCGGGATATAAAGTTACCTATGTCGAACCGTACGATCTTTTTCCGCAAACCGATCAAGTGGAAACAGTGGTTTTGCTTGTTAGACGCACGCAATAATTTATAAATCGATGTTAAACAAAACAGGAGGTTTAAAATGAAAATACTTGTTAGCGGGGGTGCCGGCTATATTGGTTCGCACACTTGTGTGGAACTTTTGGACAAAGGGCACGATGTTGTTGCAATAGACAACTTTTCCAATTCGTCGCCCGAAGTGCTTAACCGTATCAAAACTATTACGGGACGCGATGTTGTTTTTTACGAAGGGGATGTTCGCGACAGAAATTTGTTGAACAAAGTTTTCGATGAGCAAAAAATCGACTGCGTAATTCACTTTGCGGGACTTAAAGCAGTGGGCGAAAGTTGCGCAAAACCGTTAGAGTATTACGACAACAATTTGTACGGAACACTTGTATTGTTGGAAGTTATGCGGGCGCACAATTGTAAAAAAATCGTCTTTTCTTCGTCCGCAACCGTATACGGCGACCCCGAAGTGCTGCCGTTGACGGAAGAATGCAAAACGGGCGGGACAACCAATCCGTACGGAACGAGCAAGTATTTCCAAGAGATAATATTGACCGACTTATACAAGTCGGATAACAACTGGACCGTGGTGTTGTTGCGTTATTTCAACCCTGTCGGCGCGCATCCAAGCGGACTTATCGGGGAAGATCCCAAGGGTATACCCAACAATCTTACGCCGTTTGTTGCAAAGGTTGCAATAGGTGAACTGCCCCAAGTTAACGTTTTCGGCAACGACTACAACACTCCCGACGGAACGGGCGTACGCGATTATATCCACGTAGTCGACCTTGCAAAAGGACACGTCGCCGCAATTTGCGGGGTAAAGGACAACGGCGTGTACGTTTATAACTTGGGTACAGGCAACGGCTATTCGGTACTGCAAGTTATCGATTCGTTTAGCAAAGCGTGCGGGCATAACGTACCGTACAAAATAGTAGGGCGCAGGGACGGCGATATTGCCGCTTGTTATGCCGATTGCGCAAAGGCAAAAAGGGAACTTGGCTGGCAAGCCGATTTAACAATGGACGATATGTGTTCGTCGTTGTGGAACTGGCAAACAAAAAACCCCAAAGGGTACAATAAATGAACCGTTTGATGAATTTTTAAATGCAATAAAGGTGTGAGAATATAATGAGAAATTTGTATATTTTCGATTGTTTCGGAGTAATAATTTCCGAAGTTTCGTCGTTGTTTACAGATAAATATTTAAATGACGAACAAAAAAAATATATGCGTAGCGTTGTTTTTCGCAATTTGGATAAAGGCGTTATAACAATGGACGATATGTTTGTTACTTTGGCGGAATTGAGCAACGTAAGCGTCGAGCAGGCTAAAAGAGAATGGGCAAGTTACGAATGTTTATTTGCCGATACGGTAGACGTTATTAAGCAGTTAAAAGCGCAGGGACACTGCATCGCTTTATTATCCAATGCGGCAACGTCTTACATAGATTATTTGTTTAACAAATACGGCTTGTTCGGGTTGTTTGACAAGGTATTCGTGTCGGCTGCGTACGGCTATGCTAAGCCCGATTGCGAGTTTTACAAACTGTGCGTAGACAGCTTTACCGAACAATTTAACAACATATATTTTACCGACGACAATCCCAACAATTTAAGGGATTTGGAGCGGTTCGGCATAACCCCGATCCTGTTTAAAGGGGCTTCCGACTTGGTGCAAAAACTCGGCGTTTAAACGGCGTTTTAACGACGGCAATTTCATTGCTGAGTGTTTGTTCGCAAAAGTGTAATTTACCCGATAAAACGCGTTTTTCGCCGTCTAAACAAAAATTTTGCGGCGTTTTGAGTTTTACCGTTAAATCTTTAAACGGTATTACTGTAAAACCGTTTGTCGTTTTAGGGGCTTTTACGCCGCAAAAAAACACGCGGAAAAACGGAAAAAACATTTTGAAGCGGTTAGTAAAATTGTCAGTTCCTTTCGACTTAATTGCAATAAGGTACAATCCGTTGTTTTTAGAGTAACTTTTGTTAAAATTAAAACCGAAGCAACGGTTGCTTTTAAGTACCATAAGCAATGTGTAATTGTCTTTGTACGTTTTGCCGTCAATTGTAAGTTCGGCGGATATTTCGTGACTGCGGTACGTTTGCAGTATTTGCGGTAAATACGCTAACGCTTTAAAACGTTTTTTGTGTTTGTTGTTTGCGGAATATCCTATTTCGGTAAAACTGCCTGTTGCGCAGACGTAACCGAAAGGTTCGTCGTTTACTTTGCCTACCGAATTGACGGCGGCGCAAGTTTTGGCAAATTCGTTGAGAGTTCCGCAAGGAGCGTAAACAATGTGTTTGTCGGGACATTTTTTTAGCGCGTTATGTAACGTTCCGTCCCCGCCGCAAACAATTACGGTGTCGCACCCGTCGGCAGACCAATCGCTATGACTGTCGATTAATTCGACGACGGTGTTTACGCAACCCAAATTATTAAGCAGTTTGTCTAAATCCAAACGGTTGTAATTGCCGCTGTCGGCATTAACTATAACTTTGCAATTCACTGTTTGCCCTCTTGTCAGTATACGCGTAACCGCGCGCTTGTGTTATTACTTGGAGTTTGCGGAATTGCAATAATTTTATGCGAGGTAGTACTATGTCCCAATTTTGCAGGACGGAAATGTTAATAGGCGAAGACGCCGTTAAAAAATTGCGTACAAAACACGTTGCGGTGTTCGGTTTGGGCGGAGTGGGCAGTTTTGCCGTCGAAGCGCTTGCGCGTGCGGGAGTAGGCAGCCTAACCGTTGTAGACGACGACGTTATTGCGCTAAGCAACGTCAACCGTCAACTTTACGCACTGCATTCGACTGTGGGACAAGCAAAAGTCGCCGTTGCGCAAAAACGCATTAACGACATCAATCCCGATTGCACCGTTTACGCATTACAAGTACGTTTTGACGGAAAAAGCGTTTGTCGATTCGACTTTTCTACATTCGACTACGTTGTCGACGCAATAGACAGCGTAACTTCGAAATTACTGCTTGCCGAAATTTGCTTTGAACAAAATACCCCGATAATATCCTGTATGGGAACAGGAAACAAGTTGGACGCAACCGAATTTAAAGTTGCGGACATTTACCAAACAAGCGTTTGTCCCCTTGCAAAAGTTATGCGCAAGGAACTTAAAAAACGCGGTATCGAACATTTAAAAGTAGTGTACTCGCAAGAACAGCCCCTTGCGCCCGTTAACCCCGAACAGTCGGAAAAACGTCAAACTCCCGCAAGTATATCCTATGTGCCGTCGGTTGCGGGACTGATTGTTGCGGGCGAGGTAATAAAGGACTTGATTGCAAACGATTAATTATTTGATCGGTTTGTTTAATTGACTTTGCTTAGTCAATGTTGTATACTAATAAACAGTTAAACGGTTTTAACGTTTATCCCCGTCACTGACTTGTGACAGCGCCCCGAACGGTTTAGTTTCGGGGACTTTTTTATTGTTTCAATTATTTGTTGACTTTATCTTGTCGATGCTGTATAATAAATGAGCAGTTAAACGGTTTTTACCGTTTAAGCCGGTTGCAAGTCTTTGCGACAGTGCCCCGAACGGCGAGTTTCGGGGACTTTTTTTTATTATCGCTTTTTTTGTTTTTACAATTTAGGGTGTAATATTGCGTTGCTAGGTATAAGAGAGTGATTTTTATACATAAAACGTATTTGTGTTAATTTCATTATTGACATAATAAAAGTAATATGCCATAATTACTATGGTAAAAAACATTACCGACAAATAAAATTCAAAAGGGGTAATATATGCGAAAACTTACTATCGAAAGGCGCAAAACGTTTGTTGCGTCGTTAATGACTATGACTGTATGTATCGAAACGCCTAATGCGGGGGATATTTCAATAAACGGCGTGGCGTGCGCTTCGATCGGAACACTTAAAAACGGCGAAACCAAAACATTTGAAATAAGCGACAACGCTGCAAAGGTGTATGTAATTGCCGATACGGTAAGCAAAGATTACTGTAACGACTTTTACCAACTGCCCGAAGGCAGCGAAGATATTACGTTGACAGGTAAAAACAAATTCAGTTTGTCGCACGGAAACGCTTTTTTGTTTGACAATAACGACAATCCCGAAGCCATTGCTAACCGTAAACAAGGTAAAAAGAAAGGCGCTTGGTGGATAGTGCTTGCAGTAGTCGTAGGTATTTGCGCAGGCTTAGTTGTCGGACTGTCGGGCTTGTTCCGCTAAAATAAAAGTCGTGCTACTGCGTATTTAACAGACGGCTTATTTGTTTGCGGACGGCAATTGCGCCCGTTAGTAAAAAATTATTGATAATTGCATATTAGACGAAAAACAGCAAACTTTTTGAGTTTGCTGTTTTTTGTACATATAATTTGCTGGAACAAAATATTTAAAACGGAATTTGCAATATTATTTTTGTTTACGTTTGTCTTTTTTAAAGCTTATTGCGTTTGCTATCAATTTTTGTACTTCAACAAGCGGTATTATTGCAAATGCAAGCGCAATGGAAATTAAGTACTCGGTAATGTTTATATATGCTATGCCGTCGCTGTTTGCAAAGCCAAAAGCAGTGTTTACGCCGGGGATAAATATTACCGCAGTAGACAGCGCTAACGAACTTAACAGACCTATCCATAACAGTTTGTTTTGTTTTTTTGTTGCAAACAGGCTTTTGCGCATACTGCGCGCGTTAAAGGAGTGGAACAGTTCGGTTGCGCTCATTGTCAAAAACGCCATTGTCATTCCTTGCTCGCTTACTAACCCTTTAACTTCCGTTACGCCTTGTAAATGGTGTCCTACAAAATACGCCGCAAGCGTAATGCCAGCCACTAAAAGTCCGTGCAGCAGTACGTTCACTCCGAGACCGTCGGCAAATATGCCGCTTTTTTTACTGCGCGGCGGACGGTTCATAATGTCGGCTTCGGGTTGTTCGGTACCTAGTGCAACTGCGGGCAACGTGTCGGTAATCAGGTTTATCCACAACAAATGCGCAGGTTTAAGCAGAGTAAAACCGCATAGCGTAGCCGCAAATACCGCAATTACTTCGGCAAGATTGCTGGACAGCAAAAACTGTATGGCTTTGCGTATATTTTCGTAAATACGCCGTCCTTCGGCAACGGCGGTGACGATAGTGGCAAAATTGTCGTCGGTTAACGTCATATCGGCGGCGGCTTTTGTTACGTCCGTCCCAGTAATTCCCATACCTACTCCGATGTCGGCGCATTTAATTGCGGGTGCGTCGTTTACGCCGTCACCCGTCATAGCGCACACTTTGCCTAGTTTTTTCCACGTTTGAACAATTCGTACTTTGTGTTCGGGTTGGACGCGGGCGTAAACCGAATAATTTGCTATTGTTTGTTCAAACTGTTCGTCTGTCAGTCCGTCCAGTGCGGAGCCGAGCAACGCTTGATCGGGGCTTGTGATTATTCCCAATTGTTTGGCTATGGCAACGGCGGTGTCGATGTGGTCGCCCGTTATCATAATCGGGCGTATGCCGGCGGTTTTGCATTGGAGTACTGCTGCGGTTACTTCTTCGCGCACAGGATCGATCATTCCGCACAATCCTACAAATACCATATTGCATTCGATAGATTGCGGTGTTATGTCGTCGGGCAGTTTGTCGTAAACTACATACGCGCAAGCAAGCACGCGCAACGCTTTGTCCGCCATTTGTTTGTTGTGTTCAAGCACTTGTTGACGTTGGTTATCTTGCATTGTCTGCGCTTTGCCGCTAACAAGAATTTTGTTGCAACGCTTAATTATTTCGTCGGGCGCACCTTTTGTAAACTGAACTACTTGTTCGTTCCATTGGTGCAACGTGGACATCATTTTGCGTTCGGAGTCAAACGGGGCTTCGGCAATTCGCGGTAGCGTCAGTTCGATTTGCGATTTGTCGTATCCGGCTTTAAGCCCGTAATTTACAAGCGCTTTTTCGGTGGGTTCGCCTTGCACGTTACTTTGCGATACGACGCAGTCGTTGCACAAACTCATTGCGTAACATAAAACTTGTTCGTCGTTGGTAAAGGTTTCGGTTACGGTCATTACGTTTTGCGTCAGCGTTCCCGTTTTGTCGCTGCAAATGATTTGGGCGCAGCCCAGCGTTTCGACTGCCGTCAATTTGCGGATAATGGCGTGTTGTTTGCTCATATTAGTTACGCCGATTGACAGTACGATTGTAACTACCGTTGCCAACCCTTCGGGAATAGCAGCTACCGCAAGTCCTATTGCAGTGAACAAACTGTCCATTACGGAATCGACCTGTACCCCTTTTATAATCAAGTTAAAGGCAAATATAAACAAAGATATGCCCGCTACCACATATGTCAATATGCGCGACAGTTGCGCCATTTTAATTTGCAGCGGGGTTTTTTCGTCACGAGCGTTGGCAATGACGCTTGCAATTTTACCCATTTCGGTTTGCATAGCGGTAGCGGTGATTACCGCTTCGGCACGTCCGTAAACAACGTTGCTGCCCGAATAAAGCATATTTTTGCGTTCGGCAAGGGGCGTGTCGGCTTCGCATGGCAATGCGTTTTTGTCTACGGGTACGCTTTCGCCCGTTAAAGCCGATTCTTCTACTTTTAAACTTGCGGCAAAAATTATCCTGCAATCGGCGGGAATGCTGTCGCCCGCTTCGAGTATTATAACGTCGCCTACAACCAAGTCGGCACTGTCGACTGTTATCAATTTGCCGTCGCGCTTTACCTTTGCTTGCGCTTTTGTCATCGATTGCAGTGCGGCAAGTGATTTTTCGGCGCGTCCTTCTTGAATTACGCTCAACGTGGCGTTAAGTATTACGACTATTGAAATTATAATTACGTCGGCAAACGATTCCTTTTCGTTTGAGGGGTCGGCATTATTTACAATGGTCAGCACTAAACTTACTACGGCTGCTATTAGCAAAATTAGTATCATCGGGTCGGCTAATTGTTTTAAAAACTTTACAATTAACGGAGTTTTTTTGCCTTGCGTAAGTACGTTTGCGCCGTTTGTCTTTAAGCGCTCACCCGCTTGTGCGCCAGTCAATCCGTCTGCGGTCGATTCTACTTCGTTTAAAGTTTGTTCGACGGTTAGTTTGTATTCGTTCATCCATATGCTCCTTTTTGCGGTTTGTTTTTTTGATCCGCATTGTTTAAAATGATTTGACAACAATAATGTTTTGCCGGCATTTGCTCAGCCTTGCTAAAAAACGATAATAAAAAACTCACGCAACCCTAAAATACTTTTGTAGGTTGCGTGAGTCTCATTTTTTAAACAGTACCGGACATTGCTTTAATGTCGGTTGACGGCAGTTGTTACGTCTAATGACGCAAATTACTCCCTCACGGTATTAAATTAGCGTAAGTATACACTATAATTTATATGCTGTCAATACTTTTAATATCTTTAACTTTTTTAGTGTTTTTTAACGAGTCGCGGTTTTCTTTTTGACAAATTTGGCAAAAAGGATATAATATTTTGTAAATACTTGTTACAAACAATTATCTGATTGAATGTAACGGACAAAAGGAAAAGATAAAACTATGCTTCCGCAAAAAACTTTTTTAACAATGGATTGCGCATTGTATTCGAGCGACTTTGATGTAACGTCTGACATAAGCATACGTCGCTTAATGGAAATTACGCAAGGTGCGGCAACTACTCACGCCGATAGGTTGGGTATCGGTTGGGATCGTATGGACGAAAACGGTTTGTTTTGGGTGTTAAGCAAAGTTAAGATTGTTTTTCACAAACCGATCACACGCAAGGAAAGCGGGTTTAAATTGTACACTTGGCCCGTTGCCGCAAACAGATTATACTTGGAACGCCGTTTTGAAGGCGTGGACGGACAGGGCGAGTTGCTTTTTAGCAGCAGTACTTTGTGGATGATAGTGGAACGCGACAGCCGTAAAATCGCTTCGCGCGAAACCGTTGCGCAATATTACAATTTTGACTTCGACACAGCCGAATGCGGTTGCGACAACAATTTTGACAGGGTACGCAAGGACGAAAGTTACAGCCTTAGTTACGAGCGTCAAATACGCCGAACCGACTTGGACTTAAACAAGCACGTCAATAATACTAACTACGTCAATTACGCATTGGACGTCTTGTCCCAAACGGAACGGATTGCCGAAGCGGAAATTGTTTACCACAAGGAACTTAAATGCGGTGATGTGGTAAAGATATATTCCAAGCGGGAAAACAACGCAGTGTACGTCGTGGGCGAACGTGACGGCGAAACGTCTTTTACCGTCAAATTTACGTTGGCAAATTAATAAATAAAATATTAGCAAAGCAAACGCTTTAAATGCGCTTGCTTTGTTTTAATATTTGATGTAAAATAAAACGGTAAATGTTTTCAATCAAACCGAAAATTCAATTAGGTTTTTAAGGGAAAAAGGTGTTACTTATGAGTAAAGCGGTAGCGGTAGTAGGAATGTGCGGTTCGGGCAAAAGCGTGCTGTGCGGATATTTTAAAAATTTGGGCTGGTCGGAAGTATACTTCGGCGGAGTTACCGTTTCGCAACTGAAAAAACAAGGCATCGAAGTAAACGAAGCAAACGAACGCGCTATGCGCGAAGGATTGCGCGACAAACACGGCAATGGAGCTTTTGCAATATTGCTTAAAGAAGAAATCTGTCAAAAATTACAAAACGGCAATGTGGTGCTTGACGGGCTGTATAGCTGGTCGGAATATAAAATATTAAAGGAATTGTTGGGCAAAGACTTAATAGTGTTGGCGGTAGTTACAAACAACCAAATTCGCAAAGACAGGTTAAAAAACCGCACCGTACGTCCCTTAACAAGCGAACAAGTGGACAGTCGCGACATTGCGGAAATTGAAAATAGCGAAAAGGGCGGTCCTATTGCAAAAGCGGACTACTATGTTACCAACAACGGAACCGAGCAGGAACTGCACGCCCAGTTCGAACAGTTTATGAAGTGGTTTAACGCTCAGTAAAAGCAATCATTTAAAATCGTAAATAACTGAAACGCCCCTTTGCGTATCAAAAAAATAATAAATCATTAAAAGTAAAAAACGCCTGAGAAAGGGCGTTTTTTATTATTTGATAACTGTTAGTTTTGATTGTTTTCGTCTTCGGCATATTGTTCGCTTGTACCGTCTGCTTCGTCTATGCTTGGAGTGGTTTTTAAAAAGTGTATTATAAACGGCAAACTTATAAGTCCCGTCAATGCGTCTGCAATCGGTTGGGAAATTTGTATGCCTAGTATTCCCCAAATAGACGTTGTTACAATTAGTATAGGTATAAACGTCAATCCGTTACGCAACAGCGACAACAGCGATGCCGTCCACGCCTTGCGTATGCTTTGGTACAGCATATTAACGGGCGTAAACAACGGCACGAATATTAACCCTAACGTTGCGTACCTAAGTGCGGGCGCACCTATATCTATTACCGTTTGCGATTTTTGCAACAGCCAAATAACCTTGTCCGCAAATATAAATACAGGTGTACATATGCACAGTACCGTTAAAAAGCCAATTACAACGGTAACTATTAACGCGCGTTTTACTCGTGCGTATTTTTTTGCCTCGTAGTTAAAGGACGCTACGGGTTGCAGACCTTGGCTTATGCCTAGTCCTATACACATAATAAAGGACGAACAGCGGTTTACAACGCTCATTGCGGCTATTACTTCGTCGGCAAGTCCTACTTTGCCGCCGTAAATTTTTGACAAGTTGTTTAGCAGTCCCGACGAAATTGAATTTAGTCCTTGACGTATAAGTGACGGCAGTCCCACTTTGCATACTGCAAGGTACAGTTTTACATCGCGGCTTATGTGCTTAAAGGAAATTTTGCTTTGAGCCTTTTTAATATACAACACAAGCAGTATTACAAAACTTATCGTTTGCGAAATAGCCGTAGACAGTCCTGCACCGAACACTTCCATATTAAGCACGCTAATAAACAAGTAGTCGCCCGCAACGTTAATTACAGCGCCCGAAACAAGTCCGATCATTGCGTAAAACGCTTTGCCTTCGTAACGCAGGCAGTTGTTAAGTATCAACGAACACACAAGGAACGGACAAGATATTATAACCCACATTCCGTAATCTTTGGCGTAGGGCAGTATTGTTTCGGTCGAGCCGAGTAGCCGCATAAACGGCGTTAAAGTCGCAAGTCCTATTGCCATAAACACAAATCCGAATATTCCGCCAAGGAAAAACGCCGACGATATATAACGGCTGGCTTTGTCAATGTTTTTGTCGGCAAGTTCCTTTGCCACATACGAACCCGAACCGTGTCCCAACATAAACGCAACCGCTTGAATAATAGATTGCAACGTAAACAGCACGCCGATTGCGCCTTGCGCCGACGGGTTTTTAATCGTTCCTACAAAATACGTATCCGCAAGGTTGTACAAATTGGTAATGAGCATCGATACGGTAGTGGGTATTCCCAACAGTACCACTAATTTGGCAACGGGCGTTTGCGTCATTTTTATATAATGTTTTTCGGCTGTATTTGTCGCTAAATTATTCATATTAGTATTTTAGCATAAAATCTAAAATTTGTTAAATGAGTAAAGTAACAGGATGTTGAAATAAAAACACGTCAATTTTTGTTAACGGCGCGTAACGCATTGAAGCCATTAGTACCAAAATTTAATATTAGTAATAAACTGTTTTTAGGTGTATAAATTGAATACAACTACATAAGTGAACAGAATTTCATTAAACGCAAAAAATATTGGTATTGCTTTTCGCTTATGATTGATGTATAATAATGGTATACAAAAATGAACGGATTTTGCAATTAAAGTTCGCTAATGAATATTAACGGCAGAGGTGCAGTTATGAATTTAACTAAAACGGTCAATCGGGTTTACAAAATATACGGCGTAAAGGTAAACGCTGTGCAAGACGAACGCAGCGTAATACTTAGCGGCGAATGTAACGATTGGCAAACCATTGTTAAAATAGGTAAGATGTTTGTTGACAAAAAAAGCGGCAAGCACGTTGTCAACGACATAAAGTTGTCGGGGTATACCGAACAGCCGCCGATGCTTCCTTCCGTTTGCGACAAGTCGCTTGACAAAACCCAATGGGACGTAGTTGTAATAGGGGGCGGAATATCGGGTTGCTCGGTCGCGCGGGAATTGTCTAAGTATAAGTTAAAGGTACTGCTTGTGGAAAAGCATTCCGACGTTGCGCACGGTGCAAGCGGCGCAAACGACGGAATGGTGCATGCCGGTATCGACTTAAAACATCAATGCAAAAAGTTGCATTACGGAGTAAAAGGCAACGCAATGTATCAGCAAGTTTGCAGTGACTTAGGCGTGGAATTCGAACGTGCGGGACAGTATGTCGTGTTTTCGTCCAAATTTATTCAACTGCTTGGCCGCAGTTATTTGAGCAGGGCTAAAAAGCACAATATCCCAAACGTCAAAATGATTGGCAAAAAGGAAATTTGCAACATCGAACCGCAAGTAAAGGACTACGCAGTCGGTGCGCTTAAAATACCGTCGACGGGCGCAGTAAGCCCTTATAAGCTAACGATAGCCTATGCCGAAAACGCACAGCAAAACGGCGTTACGGTGTCGCTTAATACGGCGGTATTGTCGTTAGAACATAACGACAAGGAAATTACAAGTGTTGTAACCAACCGCGGAACGTTTACATCCAAGTGCGTAATTAACTGTGCGGGGGTTTTTGCCGACAAAATTGCCGAAATGGCGGGGGACAGATATTTTAGCATACACCCGCGTAAAGGCGTAGATTTGTTAATGGATCCCAAAGGCAAGGGTCTGCCTACCAACGCAATTAGTCTTGCGCCAACGCTTAAAACCCTTAAACAAAATAAAAATACCAAGGGCGGCGGAATCATTAAGACGGTGGACGGCAACATTTTGCTTGGACCTAACGCTCACGAAGTCCCCGAACGGGAAGATACCACAACGGCAATGAGTGACGTCAACGAAGTGTTTGAAAAGCAAAACAAGTGTTGTCCGTCGCTGCAACGCGGCAATATCATTGCGTATTTTGCGGGAGTTCGCGCATCCACTTACGAAGAAGATTTTATTATAGAGCGGAGCCGTAAAATAAGTAACCTTATTCACGTTGCGGGTATTCAATCGCCCGGTCTTACCGCTGCGCCCGCATTTAGCGTAGACGTTGCGGAAATGACGGTAGAACTATTAAAAAGTCGCGGCGAAACGGTCGAGAAAAACGCAAACTACAATCCAAAGCGTATTGCTCCCGTAATTGCTAAAAATTTAGAAGAATCCGAACTTGACAAATTGATAACGGACAATCCCGACTACGGCAAAATAATTTGCCGTTGCGAACAAATAAGTCTTGGCGAAATTAAGCAAGCAATTAACAATCCGTTGGGCGTTGCCACAATCGACGGAGTAAAACGCCGCGTACGCGCAGGTATGGGACGTTGTCAAGGCGGTTTTTGTATGCCAATGGTGTTAAAAACCATTGCCGACGAACTTAAAGTCGACATAAAGGACGTAAACAAGTGCGACAACGGCAGTTATATAGCAATAGGAAATATCAAGGAAATTTAAGGCGGATATAAAAATGCAACATTACGACATTGTAATAATCGGCGGCGGTCCTGCGGGGCTTGCGGCGGCAATTAAGGCAAGCGGACAGGCGAAAGTTTTGTTAATCGAACGCGAGCAGCGTTTAGGCGGAATTTTGAAGCAGTGCATTCACGACGGATTCGGAGTCGTCCGTTTCGGCGAAAAATTGTCAGGACCGGAATACGCCGACCGTTTTGTAAAGGAACTTGCCAAAACCAATGTGGAAGTGGCGTTGTTCAGTTTTGTTACAAACGTTAGACGTGCAGATATGTTCGAATTGACATATGTGTGCGAAAACGGTGTAAAAAACGTTACGTGCGACAAAATCATACTTGCAACTGGTTGCCGCGAACGTACTAAAAACGGAATATTTATTCAAGGCGACCGTTGTTCGGGCGTTTATACCGCAGGCGCGGCGCAAAACCTTGTAAACATACTGGGCGTTATGCCGGGGCGTCGTACGGTAATACTGGGCAGCGGCGACATAGGTTTAATTATGGCAAGGCGTTTAACTCTCGAAGGAGCAAAGGTTTTGGGCGTTTACGAAGCAAAACCCACGCCGTCGGGACTTACGCGTAACATTCATCAGTGTTTGCACGATTTCGACATTCCCTTGCATTTGTCCAAGACTGTAACGCGCGTATTCGGTCGCGACAGGTTGGAAAAAGTGGAAATATCCGATGTGGACGACAAAATGCGTCCTATTGCGGGAACCGAGCAAATCGTCGAATGCGACACGTTGATACTTGCAGTAGGGCTTATCCCCGAAAACGAAATTGCGAACGACTTGTCTGTTAAACTGGACTACAAAACCAAAGGCGCGTTTGTCGACCAAAACTGTCAAACATTAACCGACAACGTTTATGCTTGCGGAAATGCATTGCACGTAAACGACCTTGTCGACTACGTATCCGAAAGCGGCGAAATTGCTGGAGTTAACGCCTGCAAACACAACGGCGAACGTAAGTTGACAAACATTTCCGTTAGCGGAAAAATAATGTACGTAGTTCCCCAAATGTTGGATGTTAATTCCGACCTAGACAAGGTAGTAATGTATTTTAGGGCAAGCGATGATTTAGGCAATCAACGGCTTACAATAACGTCAAACGGCGAAACGGTGTTTACAAAGCGTTATTTAAAACTGCTTCCGCCCGAAATGGAAAGGATAGTTGTCGATTTTAGCAAGGCAAGCAATTTAAACAATATAACCGTTACATTGGAGGACGCTTAAAATGGATATGGTATGTATCGTTTGCCCCAACGGGTGCAGACTTACTGTGGAAAACAACAACGGCGAAATATCCGTTGCGGGCGCAAAGTGCAAGCGGGGCGAAGCGTTTGCCAAAACCGAACTGACGTGTCCTACGCGCAGTATAACCAGCTCGGTACGCACAACGGTTAGCGACTATCCCGTTGTGTCGGTACGCACCGACGGCGAAATTCCCAAAGACAAAATTTTCGAATTAATTGCAATTTTATCTAAATTTACTCTTGACAAAAAAGTTCCAATCGGTACAATTTTAATTAAGAATGTTTGCGGAACGGAAGTTAACGTAATAACTACTACCGAGATGTACTAAGCGGACATTTCAATTAATTGTCAACGCCGCAAATTTTAATTTGCAAATGCGGCTGTTTTAGGAGGAGTTGTATGAGTAACGTATTAGTTATAGATGTCGGCACGCAAAGTATGCGCGGTATAATCTTCGACGACAAGGGTAATTTGCTAATTAAGGAACAAATCAAGTACAAACCTTACATATGTAAGGAAAGCGGATATATGGAACAGTCCGCCGATATGTATTGGGATGTTTTGTGTGACATTACAAAAGCAATTAGGGACAAACAGCCCGAACTTATGGAAAGCGTTATTGCAATATCTGTTGATACTTTCCGCGATACCGCCGTACTTTTGGATAAGGACAGGAATGCCGTGCGCAACTGTATACTTTGGAGCGATATGCGCGTTGCGGATACGTCTAAAAAACTTCCTTTTAAGCAACGATTTTTGTTTGGATTGGTAGGTATGTCCCGTCCGATTAAAGCTATACGCCGACGCGTATTTACCAATTGGGTGCAGGACAACGAACCAGAAGTTTGGGCTAAGGTAGACAAAGTCGTCCTAATATCGGGGTATCTTAATTATAAATTGACGGGGAATCTTGTGGATTCGTACGCGTCTATAATAGGACATTTACCGTTTTTCAATAAACGCAGACGCTGGTTAAAAAAAGGCGAATTGCTGTTTCCCGTATTTAATTTGCCGTTAGAAAAAATGATACCGCTGTGCGATCCCGGCGACACTGTTGGTACAATCGATGAACAAATCGCTAAAATTACAGGACTTAAACAAGGGCTTAAAGTAATTGCAAGCGGATCGGACAAAAGTTGCGAAACGTTGGGGGGCGGATGTATCGACCGCAACGTTGCAAGCATATCGTTCGGCACAAGCAGTACTGTGCAGTTTTCCACTAAAAAGTATTTCGAGCCGGAAACGTTTATGCCCAGCTATCCGTCGGTCGTTAAGGCGTACTATAACCCCGAAGTGCAAATATTCCGCGGTTATTGGATGATAAGTTGGTTTAAAAAACAATTTGCCCAACATTTGGAAAAACGTTCGGAAGAAACGGGCAAAAGCGTCGAAGAACTTATGAACGAGGAAATGGAAGCAATTCCCGCAGGCAGCGACGGACTTATTTTACAACCGTTTTGGCAAGGGGGACTAACTCACCCCGAAGCACGCGGTTCGGTAATAGGTTTTAATGACTGGCATACCCGCGCCCACGTTTACAAAGCCATAATCGAAGGTATAGACTATGCGTTGCGCGAAGGGCTTGAACGGTTGGAACGCAGGGGACATCAAAAAATAGATTTTATTACGGTTTCGGGCGGCGGAGCCCAAAGCGACCTTATTTGTCAAATCGCTGCGGACATTTTCAATAAGCCCGTAAAGCGCGTTCAAACGCACGAAACTTGTGCGTTAGGTTGCGCAATAGTTGCCTTTACCGCTTGCGGAGTGTACGGTTGCGCCGAAGACGCAGTAAAGGGAATGGTGCGGTTTGTCGACGAATTTACGCCCAATCCGCAAAACGTAAAAATATACGACGACTTATACAAAAACGTCTATATGAAATTATACAAAAAATTGCAAAAACTTTATTTGCATATGGATAAGCATAATAACTAAAAGGAGTAATTACAATGAGCAAACCCTATAAAGGCTTTGAGCCTAAATGGTATCTTGAAAATCCGCCTAAGCGCAGTTACCGTTCCATTTTTAAATGGGGCGATCCGTCGTTTAATAAAATTCCTAAGGAAAACCTTTACAAGTTGATGAAGGAAATTTTCCACTTAACCGACGACGATTTTAAAAATTACGACGAACCGTTGGGACTGGAAGAAGTAAAATTGACTAAACCTTGCGGGCTGTCCGTCGATATTTTAAAAGGACTGCGCGAAATTGTCGGTGAAGACAACATATCCACCGACGACTACGACCGTTTAAGTGTAGCGTACGGCAAAACAATGTTCGACTTGCTGCGCCTTCGCCAACACATTGCGGACAACGTTCCCGATGCAGTGCTTTACCCCGAAAGCAAGGAACAAATCGAAAAAATCGTAGCGTTTGTTTCAAAGCACAAAATCCCCCTTTACGTTTACGGCGGCGGTTCGTCGGTAACTCGCGGCGTTGAACCCATTTGCGGCGGCGTAAGTTTGGATATGCGCAGGCACTTTAACAAAGTAATCGACTTTAACGAAACCGACCAAACCATAACGGTGGAAGCGGGTATGAGCGGACCTAAACTTGAAGAAACGCTCAATAATGCCGTTAAACTGTTCGGCGCAAAACGCGCATACACTTGCGGACACTTCCCGCAATCGTTCGAATACAGCAGCGTCGGCGGTTGGACTGTAACGCGCGGTGCGGGACAAAACTCCACCTATTACGGTAAAATCGAAGATATAGTAATAGCGCAGGAATACGCAACGCCTACGGGCATTGTTAAAACCGAACCGTATCCCGCTAAGGCTACGGGACCGGACATCAACCAAATTATGATGGGCAGTGAAGGCACCTTCGGCGTACTGACGCACGTAACGTTAAAAGTTTTCCGTCATATGCCGAAAAACCACTATAAGTTCAGTTTTATGTTTAAGGACTGGGAAACGGCAATGGACGCGGCGCGCGAAATTATGCAGTGCGAATGCGGACGCCCCAGCGTATTCCGTTTGAGCGACCCCGAGGAAACGGATATGATGATGCACTTGTACGGCGTATCCGAAAGTATTTTGGGCAAAATGCTTAACGGTTTGGGGTACAAACCGCACAAACGTTGCTTGTTCCTTGGCTTTACCGACGGCGAAAAAGGCTTTTGCAAAAACATAGCCAAAAACGTCAAACGCATTTGCAAAAAGCACAAGGCAATGAGTTTGACCGGTATGGTTACTTCCGCTTGGGAAAAAGGACGCTTTAACGACCCGTATTTGCGCGACACAATGCAGGACTTCGGCGTAATGACCGACACATTGGAATGTTCGGTTACTTGGAGCCAAATGGAACACGTACACCAACTTGTACGCGAATACTGCCACAGCCGTCCCAATACGATTTGTATGACGCATATGTCTCACTGCTATCCCCAAGGGGCTAACCTGTACTTCATTTTCATTGCAAAGATGACCGAACTGGACGACTTTGTAAACTATTGGAGCGGAATACTCGACCACATTCAAAAGAGCGGTGCGGCAATTTCGCACCATCACGGTATAGGCAAATTCTTTGCGCCTTGGCTCGAAGGACAAATCGGTACCCGTCAAATGGAAATTTACAAAACGCTTAAAAAGCACTTCGATCCCGACAACCTTATGAACCCCGGCGGAACGTTGGGACTTGACCTTAAAGAAGACGAAAAACGCTTCCTTCGCGATAAGTGGTAAATCGCTCAGGTATGTCCGTTTTTTCTCCGTCTCCGTTCGTTGCACTCACTGCGAAAGTGCGAAAAACGAACATACCTTCGCTCTGTGATAAAATCGGCGACGTTAATTGAACAGTTGTTGGAATGTAAGCACCTGCAACTCGAACCTACTTGTATGCGGTTGGGTTGATTTAATGCGCTATGTTGTGGATGTCACTTTCTATTGAGCCGTCCTTAGCCGAGCAAGTCGCAGACTTGCGAACGCCACGAACCGCAGGTGAGTATTGCGAGCAAAGCGAAGCAATCCAGGAAAATAAAAAGGCACGAAATTACTTCGTGCCTTTTTGTAGGTAATGCTTTATTTTAAATCTGTTATATTTTTCGTCCGATAAGTTCGTCTAACGATATTCCGTAAAAGTTTGCTAACTTAACGCAAAAATCAATGTTCGGTAATACTTTACCGTTTTCCCATCGGCTTATGTTTTGGTGAGATATGCCCGTTTTAGCGGACAACTCTAATTGACTTAAACCTGCTTCTTCACGTTGATACTTTAATGCTTCGCCATAGTTCATAATGTCACCTTGCAACAATTATTTCACAAATTTGCGCAATTGGCTTGACTTGCACAAATATGTGCAGTATAATATTGGACAAAGGAGGTGTATTAGTGGACAGTAGAATAAATACAGACTTGATACACGAGTATATGACAAAAAACGGCTTGTGTAAGAAAACGTTTTGCAAAAGATGTGGAATTTCAATAAGTACATATGATAAAGTTATTAAACAGCAAGAAAACTTAAATATAATTGCATTATTTAAAATTGCACGTGCAATGAATTTGTATATTAAGGATTTGTTTGTAGAATAAATACAAAAGTTAAACCGCAAAGTTAAATCTTTGCGGTTATTTTTGTGTAAAAATATTTTCAATGTAAGGCGTTTGTGTTATACTTTAACAAATAACGTTTTACGGTGTAATTATGAAAGCGGTTATTCAACGTGTTTACAATGCAGTGCTGTCGGTTGACGGCAAATTGATTTCGCAAATAGGCAAAGGGCTAGTTGTGTACTTTTGCGTGGAACAGGGTGACGACGAAAGTTTGTGCGCCGTATTTGCCAACAAACTTGCAAAGTTGCGCATATTCGAAGATGAACAAGGCAAAATGAATTTGTCCGTTTTGGATATAGGCGGCGAAGTTTTGTTTGTGTCGCAGTTTACCCTTGCCGCCGATTTGTCTAAGGGCAACCGTCCCAGTTTTTTCAATGCGGAAGAACCGAACCGCGCAAATGCGCTGTATCTTAAAACCGCCGATATTTTAACCGGTTTAGGAGTGCCTACAAAGACGGGCGTATTCGGCGCGGATATGACAATTGACCAGTCCAACCGGGGACCGGTAACTATCGTTTGGGAAAACAAGTAGGGCAGGCAGACGCTTGCTTGCAGTATTAAGCAAGCGCAACATCCTTGCCCTTTGGGACAAAATACAAATCGGAGTAAATATGAAAAGTCTAAAACAGTTATACAAAATAGGCGTAGGACCGTCCAGTTCGCATACTATGGGACCTGTAAAAGCGGCGGAAAGGTTTTTGTGTCAATATGACGGTTACGACAGTTACATTGTTACGTTGTACGGCTCATTGGCGTTAACGGGCAAGGGACATTGCACCGACGTCGCAATCGAACGGGCATTTGCGCCGCGCAAAGTAACAATTGTATTTAATAAAGATACCAAGCGGGAACACCCCAACACTATGGATTTTGACGGATATACGGGCAGCAAGCAAACGTGTCATATGCGCGCATACAGCATAGGCGGCGGGGAAGTCCTTGTCGAAGGCGAAACTTTTGCCGAAGGTAAAGACGTATACGCTTTAAACACGTTTGAACAAATAAAACGCTATTGCGAACAACACAATATGCGTTACTGGCAGTATGCTTTGCAGTGCGAAGGGGACGGCATTTTAGACTATATGCGGGAAATATGGCAAGTTATGATGTCGTCCGTAAACGAAGGCTTATGTGCGGAAGGGATACTTCCGGGCGGACTCAACGTCGTTCGCCGCGCTAAAACGCTTGCTACTAATTGCGCCCGCAGGGAAACGGCTCAGTCGCGCGAAGACCGGATTGTCGCTTCCTACGCTTTTGCCGTAGGGGAGCAAAACGCATCGGGCGGAGTGGTAGTTACCGCGCCGACGTGCGGTGCAAGCGGAGTGCTGCCTGCTGTGTTTAGGTATGCCCGCGAACAGCACAATTTCAGCGACGAACAAATTTACCGCGCACTGCTTACCGCAGGAATTGTCGGCAACGTCGTAAAAACCAACGCTTCCATTGCGGGGGCGGAATGCGGCTGTCAAGCGGAAATAGGTACGGCGTGCAGTATGGCGGCGGCGGGGCTTGCCGAACTGTACGGTATGACTTTGGACGAAATAGAGTACAGCGCCGAAGTGGCGTTGGAACACCATTTGGGGTTGACGTGCGATCCCGTTTGCGGACTTGTGCAAATACCCTGTATCGAGCGTAATGCCGTTGCGGCAATGCGTTCGATAAATGCGGTAAGTTTGGCAACGTTCCTTGCGGACAGCCGCAAGGTGTCGTTCGATACCGTAGTAAATGCAATGTACGAAACGGGTCACGACTTGTCGGAAAACTACCGCGAAACGTCCATAGGCGGGCTTGCCAAACTTATAGGAGGCAACAAGTGAAACTGACAGTATTCGACCTTGACGGCACGCTTTTAAACACGTTGCAGGACTTAACCGACAGCGTAAACTTTGCTATGGACGAATTGGGGTTAAACCGTTACACGTGCGACCAAGTCCGTATGATGATAGGCAACGGCGTGGCTAAACTAATGGAAAGGGCAGTCACGCAAAACCGCATAGAACTTAAAGACAAGGCGTTGATTTTGCAACGCAGTTTTTACTCGCAGCACAACGGCGACAATACTTATCCGTACTACGGCATTTGCGATATGTTATGCCGTTTAAAGCAGGGCGGTTGTGTTGTTGCAGTTCATACCAATAAGGACGAAGGTGCGGCGCGCTCTCTTTGCAGTAATCATTTTAACGGATTAATAGATTACGTTTGCGGAACCACAAGCGACAGTTTAACAAAACCCAATCCCGCAAAAGTGCAGCAATTAATGACGGGACTGGGAGTTGGCGTAAACGATGTAGTGTATTGCGGCGACAGCGATGTCGACATTGCAACCGCTAAAAATTTGGGAGTTAAGTGTATATCCGTTACTTGGGGATACCGCGACGGAAAGTTTTTGCAAGATTGCGGGGCAACATTACTTGCCGACAGTCCGCAGCAAATTGTTGAGTTTGTGCTAAAAATGTAGTTTAAACAACGTTCAGCGTTATTTAAGCGACAGGGTTTAGTATATAGTTATAACAACCTGAAATGCGAGGGACAATATGAAAATTTTAGTAGTTGACGACGAAATTAAGCTTGCCGACGCGGTGGGCGAATTACTTAGACGTAACAAATTTGTAGTAGACGTAGTATACGACGGCGAAGACGGCTATTTTTATGCTAAGAACGGCGATTACGACGTAATCCTTTTGGATGTTATGATGCCCAATATGGACGGCTTTGAAGTGGCAAGCAAACTGCGTCAAAACAAATGCAACGTGCCTATACTTATGCTTACCGCTAAGGACGAAGTCGCCAGCCGCGTAAAAGGCTTGGACTGCGGAGCGGACGACTATCTTACAAAGCCGTTTGCTTCGGAGGAATTGCTTGCGCGTATACGCGCTTTAACGCGCAGACAAACCGAACTTGTTTTTGACGAATTGAAGTTCGAAGATATTACTCTTAATACGTCTAATTATACATTGACTTGCGGACAAAAATCGGTAACGTTAGGCGCAAAAGAATACGAAATATTGCGCTTTTTGATGATGAACGCAAACCACGTCATTTCCAAGGATACAATAATATCCAAAATATGGGGGCTCGATTCGGACATTACCGAAAACAACGTGGAAGCGTATATGTCGTTTTTACGTAAAAAACTGTTTTTTGTGGGCAGCAGCGTAACAATTATGACAAAAAGACTTTTGGGATACTATTTGGAGAAGACCGAGTGATTAGTAAACTTCGCAAAAAAATAATTGCCATAAACGTCATTTCGGTGTGTATAGTGTTTTTTGTAGCCGAAGTGTTGATGTTTGCTATGGGCTTTAACCGTTTGGACGACGAACGTAAAGCGCGGGTATCTATGGCGTTGGATTTCGACTACGAAAACGAAACAATGGACGCTAACCCTATATTTGACGAAATGGTTATTGCCGTTTACAGCTTGGAAAATAACAGCATTGTGTACAAGGGCGTCGGTAAGGATGTCGATTTAAATATGGATGAATTGGACGGCTATATTGAAAAGGTTGTTTCGTCGAATGTAGACGTGGGTTGGCTGTCGCTGTTGAAACTGAAATACAACAAACGTACCGAAGACGGCTTGGTAAAAATTGTTTTAAGCAACGGTTCGTTAAGCCGACGCAACAATGCGCCGTACTTGATAATTAGCGGCGGAACGCTGTTGATAGGTATTGCGTGCTACTTTGTAATAAGTTTGTCGCTTGCTAAAATTGCGCTAAAACCCGTCGAAGACAGTTGGAGCAAACAACGGCAATTTGTCGCCGACGCTTCGCACGAACTTAAAACTCCGTTGTCGGTAATTATGGCTAATACCGAAATTATAGCGTCACACCAAGACGAAACGGTGGCAAGTCAAATGAAGTGGATTGAAAATACCCGCGCCGAAAGCAAACGTATGGCGGACTTGGTTGCCGATTTGCTGTTCCTTGCTAAGCACGACGACGGACACCAAGCGCCGAAGGAAGTTGTAAATTTGTCCGATTGCATCGAAACGTCCGCATTGGGTTACGACGCTGTATTTTATGAAAACGGCAAGGAATTCCGTTATGAAATTTGCAAAAATGCCAAGGTTTACGGAAATGCGGGACAATTTAAACAGCTTGTTACTATATTGTTGGACAATGCTAATAAGTACTCGCAAGGAAAAGGCAATATTTACTTATCGCTTGTGACGGCAGGCAAAAAAGCAGTTTTAACGGTTGCCAACGACAGCGACGAATTAACCGACGAAAATATCGAACATCTATTTGACCGTTTTTATACTGTGGACAAATCGCGCAACACCGATAAGGGCGGTAACGGTTTGGGGTTGTCAATTGCAAAAACTATTTGTCAAAATCACGACGGCGATTTGACCGTAAGTTATGTTAACGGACGTACAACTTTTACTGCCGAATTGCCGATATACAAACAAAAAAAGGACTCCGTAGAAAAATAATTTATTTAAATAATTGCCCCCCGTTTGAGCGTATTATTGCAAACGGGGGTTTTTGTAGTGCTTTTGTCAGCAAAAGCGCAATATGCGCTTGTTCGGTTTGCAGGGTTCTAATCTCACGTTGCTAAGTTTAGGTATTTTTATATGTGCATTTATCCATATTTGCATAAATAAATTTAATGGCTAATTTTTGACGAAAACTATTGAGTTAAAGTAAAAATAAGAGTATAATAATATATACAACCGCTAAGCATATATTGTAAAATTATGCTTAAATACAAACACTTTGTCGAGGTGTATAAAAATGATGTGCAAAAAATTGACATTGTCTTTTAAGTTGTTAATTGTTTTTGCGTTAGTATTGGGCATTGTATTTCCCTGTCTAGCCGTATACGGTTCGGACTTGTCCGCAAGTGCTGAGACGGCTGTTGCAAGTTCTTCTGCCGATTGGACCCTGTCTTATAACGGCAGTTATTACAACAACATTAATACTAAACTGTCGGGAAGCGATTTGCGCGGTCAAGTTAGGGATTTAATTACCCAAACTCACAAAACGTATACAACCTATTCGGGGCTTGCAAACGCTTTTAAAACAGCCGACGCCGATCCTAATAAAAACGGAAACATTATTTGGTTTTATAGCGGTACGTCCGTTCCTTTTAGTAGTTTTGGCGGAACAAGCGGTGCGACCAACCGCGAGCACGTTTGGCCTAAAAACAGCGGAAATGCGTTTCCCGCCGAAAGCGGTCCCGGCGCAGACGCGCATCACTTGCGCCCTACCGAAACAAACCTTAACTCTACGCGCGGCAGCAAGTCCTTTGACGAAGTGCCGCAAACGTCAAGCAACTTAGTTAAGGAAAACGGCAAAACCAACTATCCCAGTTTATGCTATTCGAACGGTTCGTTCTTTTATCCCGGTCAAGGCTACCGCGGAGCAACCGCTCGTATATTGTTTTATATGCAAACACGTTGGGGCGATCAATACAATTTAACGTTTGTCGACTCCGCCGGCAGCAACAAGACGATAGGCAAAATTTCAACTTTGATGAAGTGGCACTTGCAGGAACCGCCCACAGACGAGGAAATCCGCCGCAACGAAGCAGTGTTTAAAATGCAAGGCAACCGCAATCCGTTTATCGACCACCCCGAATACGCTACGGCAATTTACTGTAACGACGGAAATAGTTACAACAACGCTTTGAAACAAGTGGTGGCGCAATACGGCGATTACGGAGAGGAACGTCCCGACTTGGAAAGCTTGGCTATTACACCTAATACAATTAGTTTGACGGCAGGCGCCGAACAAACATTGACGGTTACGGCTACGCCGTCCAACGCTAATGCCGACGTTACGTGGAGTTCGTCGAATACGGCGGTTGCAACCGTTAACGGCGGAAAAGTTACGGCGGTTTCAAACGGGACTGCAGTGATTACCGCAACAAGCGTAAACAATCCCGCTATTAAAGCAACCGTTACCGTTAACGTAAAAAAAGCGGTAAAAATCGAATTGTCAGGTACGCCGACTACTACTCAGTATCAAGCAGGGCAGACATTTAACCCTGCGGGAATTACCGTAAAAGTTACTTATGACGACAATTCCTCTGCAAATTTTTCGTCCGTAAACGACTTAAAGCAATTTAAATGGGTTGATGCCGATACTAATCAGCCTACGTTGATGCAAACAACTACAAAAATCAAGTGTAAATTTGGTGATTTGGAACAAACGGGTAACTGGACGGTTACGGTATCCGCTCCGCCCGAGCATATTAGCGGATTTGTTACAAGCGTTAACGCAGTAACTTCGGCTACGACGTTGCAAGCGCGGTTTGACGCAATTAAAGCGGCGCTTGAAGCGTACAACAATTTAAGTGCAACGGAAAAGAACAATCCCAGCGCGCAAGGCGCGTATCAAACGTTACAAGACGCCATTGCCGATTATAACGCCGATGTTAACAAGCATAACTCAACAATGGAAAGCGCCGTTAAAACGGGCGTATACGCTATATGCAGCGCTTCCTTGGCGGCTGCGGCAATAGTAATTATTTTAAACCGTAAGTTTAATTAGGAAGGGCGACGGTATGAAAAAAATTTCTTTAATTTGTGTAATATTGGTTTTAATTGTTGCCGTAGGTTGTTTTGCTTCGTGCGTGAACACTTCCGACAAACTGCGTGAAATTAATATGGCGTTAAATTCGGAATATTCCAAAATAGAACTTAACGTAAGTACTGCAAGCGACGAAGTTACGCTTAAATCTAAATTTATAATTACTAACGTCGACGGGAATACTGACATTTCGTATGAAGTCGAGTGTTTAAACGGTTTCGGTACCGATAATAGCGTGCCTTCGGAATTTATTTCAGTAATTAAAGGTTCGGCTGTGATTAAAGATGATGCAATAATTTCCATTGACGGCGGCGAATTGTCACAATCGATTTTGCTTGGTGTAGCCGATTACGACTCGATGGTGTTTAGAACCGCTTATTTCGGTGAAATAAAAGCGGGCAGTAGCGGTATCAGCGCACTTGTGCGCGAACCTAAAAAGTTTATGCAAGACGATAACTTTGACGGAACGGATATGACGGTGGATGTACGTATGTCGGGAAGTTATATTAAAAGCATAACAATTAACTACGTTTTAAACGATTCGAATGTCAGTTTGGATTATAATTTTACCCGTTAATTTATTAGCAGCATTAAAAGGCAAGTATCTGCATAGCGGATAACTTGTCTTTTTTTTATCGTATTTTTGTTTTGGTAAAGTGCTTATTTTAAATGCGTTTGTTTTGTGGCGGTTTTATGTGTAAATTAATGTCGGCTTAAATTTTGTATTTGTAGGACTTTTAATGTTAATAGTTGTTTTTAAACTTTTATTACATACGCGCGGATATTTATATATAAATATATAAAAAATTCAAAATTTTTACTAAAAATTACTTTTGTTTACAT
>CARAIG010000078.1 GCA_948938605.1 uncultured Eubacteriales bacterium | reverse complement strand
GTATTATGCAATAAAAAAGCAATACCTGCGCAACAAACGCAAGTATTGCTTTAATCTTTAAATATTGTTTTTAAATGTGTTTTTCAATTGTTGCAATCAATTCGTTTTCGTCGCATAAGCCAATTACGCGGTCAACTAATTCCCCGTCCTTAAATATGCATACGTTGGGAATGGACATAATTTGGAATTTTCTTGCAAGTTCAGGCGCATTGTCGACATCTACTTTGCCAAACTTCACAGCGCTCATTTTATCTGCTACTTCATCCAAAATCGGCGCAAGCATTTTGCAGGGACCGCACCAAACCGCCCAAAAATCAACCACTACGGTGCCATTTGCAATAAATTCGTCAAAGTTTTTAGCAACATCACTTATTTTGCTCATTTTGTTGTTCTCCTTTATTATTATTTTCGCTATTTAGTATTTCTTGTTTAGGTATTACAACTATACTTTTCATAGTCGGTGCTGACGCCCATTTACGTTTATGAAATTTATCGATTAAAGCAACGACGGCAAAACCGACAGCCAATCCTGCAAAGAATAACAGTACCGACAACCAATCCGCCCAATGTAGTCCTACCGACACAAACATAAGTATAAGTGCGGGAATCAACGGCAAAATATATGCAACGAACGCAAGTTTTGCAGAGTTTGCCTCAGGTATATCAAGCTCGACAATGTCGTTTTCCTTTGCGTTTAAAGTATTTTCCACGTAAAAATCGACGTGTTTTTGTTTTTCGGTCATTCCGCATTTACCGCAAGAACCGCAAGCAGAGTTACGTTCGATTCGAACTTGTGCATACTTGCCTTTATTTTTAAGTATAAAACCGCGCTCCGTCATTTTAACTCCTGTTATAACACGTATTTTTTAAGATTGCGCGATTCGGTACGGAAATTGTTTTCTACATATGATTTATCAATAACAATCTTCTTTGCTGCGCCGTTTTCATCGATGTCGTATGAAATGTCTTCGACTATATGCTCCATTATGCTTTGAAGCCTGCGAGCGCCAATATCTTCCAACGTATTGTTTTGATCGAACGCCACGTTAGCAATTTCGCGTATGCCGTCGTCGGTAAACTGCAAATCGATATTATCAACCGCAAGCAATTTTTTGTATTGGTCGGTAATAGCATTTGCAGGAACCGTTAAAATTTTTACAAAATCGTTAACTCCAAGGCTGTCAAGTTCCACCAAAACGGGGAAACGGCCTTGTAATTCGGGTATAAGGTCGGATACCTTGCTGACGTGGAATGCGCCGCTTGCAATAAACAAAATGTAATCGGTTTTTACGTTGCCGTATTTGGTATTTACGGTACAGCCTTCAACAATAGGCAATATGTCGCGCTGCACTCCTTCACGCGACACGTCAGGTCCGTTATTAGACGACTTGCCGGCTATCTTGTCCATTTCGTCAATAAAAATAATGCCGTCGTTTTCCACCCTGCGGACAGCTTCGATTTCTACGCTGTCAAGGTCGATCAGTTTTTCGCTTTCCTCGGCGGAATATATTTTTAACGCTTCGGCGACAGATACCGTACGCTTTTTTGTCTTTTTAGGCAAAATACCGTCAAATATGCTTCCTAAGTTTATTTCCCCCGCGCCGGGTTGCAATTCGACAGGCTTAGGAATATCGGCAACGTCAATTTCCACTTGCATCTGATCGAGATTATGTTGCGACAATTCGTTTTTTAAGTCAATTTTCGTTATACCTTCGGGAAGTTCGCTCGATTGTTTAAGCATCAAATCGGCAATGCGATCCACCGCTTTATCAAATGCGCGCGCTTCAACTTCCTTATATCTTTCGTCTTTAACTAAACGTATAGACACTTCTACAAGGTCGCGAATCATACTTTCAACGTCGCGTCCGACATAACCCACTTCGGTATACTTTGTTGCTTCAACCTTCAAAAACGGGGCTTTAACCAACTTAGCAAGCCGACGGGCAATTTCCGTTTTGCCGACACCAGTCGGACCTTTCAAAATTATATTTTTAGGGGTAATTTCTTCGCGGTCGGCAACCGACAGTTTGCTGCGACGGTATCTGTTGCGCAAAGCAATTGCCACTGCCTTTTTTGCTTGGAATTGTCCTATTATATATCTGTCAAGTTCATTGACTATTTGTTTAGGTGTCATATCTACGCCTCCTCTACCGTTATGTGTCCGTTGGTAAATACACATATTTCACTGGCAATTTGCAATGCCTTTTGGGCTATTTCCTTAGCGGACAAATCCGTATTACGGTACAACGCCTTTGCCGCTGCCAAAGCATAATTGCCGCCGCTACCGATTGCGCAAACACCGTCATCGGGCTCTATTACGTCACCCGTTCCCGAAAGTAAAAAGATGTTTTCCTTATCGGCTACAATCATCATTGCTTCTAATTTACGCATAACGTTATCTCTGCGCCACAATTGAGCCACTTCCACTGCCGAACGGAGTAAATTACCGCTGAACTTTTGCAGCATTTCTTCAAATTTTTCGGACAAAGTAAAAGCGTCGGCAACCGAACCTGCAAAGCCCGTTATTATTTTACCGTCAAATATACGGCGGACTTTTACAGCATTGCCTTTCATTATTACGTTTTGTCCTTGCGTCACTTGTCCGTCGCCGGCAACGGCAATTTTTCCGTCGCGTTTGACAGCGCATATAGTTGTGCCTTTAATTGTATCGCCAAAATATTCCGACATTATAAATCTCCTTATATCGATGTGATTGTTTGTCTAAGCGAATTCAACGCACGTTCGGCATAAGCCGCTTTGCGTTGAGATTTATCTTTAATATGTACTTCGTAAGCAGGAAGTATCCCAAAATTACTGTTCATTGGTGAGTATTCGCCGAAATCCGTTGATATATGCTTGCACAGTGCCCCAATCATAGTATCGGCAGGAAAAGCAATTGTGTTGTTGCCGCTAAAAAACAAGTATCCTTGCAAAGCCGCAACTAAACCGCTCATTGCCGATTCCATATAGCCTTCAACGCCTGTGATTTGTCCGGCAAAAAATATTTTAGGATTGGCTTTAAGTTGAAAATCACTGTTTAAAAACTTTGGCGAATTCAAATACGTATTTCTGTGCATAACTCCGTAGCGGGCAAATTCGGCATTACGCAATGCGGGAATCAACGAAAATACACGTTTTTGTTCGGGATACTTTAAGTTGGTTTGAAACCCTACTAAATTATATAGCGTACCTTCGGCATTTTCCTTACGCAACTGTAAAACGGCATAAGGACGTTTATTAGTGCGCTCATCCATTAGACCTACGGGTTTAAGCGGTCCAAACCGTATTGTATCGGCACCGCGCTTTGCCATAACCTCAATCGGCATACAACCTTCAAACACGTTGTTTTCAAAATCCTTCAAATCAACGGTTTCGGCGCCTATTAGATTGCTGTAAAACGTCAAATACTCGTCCTTATCCATTGGACAGTTCAAGTAGTCAGCGTCCCCTTTACCGTAACGACTGCCTACAAATGCGCTGGAATAATCAATGCTATCGGCAGTAACAATGGGTGCAACGGCGTCAAAAAAGTACAAAAAGTCTTTTCCGAATATATCTTGCAGTGCAGGAATTAACGATTCGTCGGTCAAAGGTCCTGTGGCAACGATAACAAAATCGTAACCGTCAGCGGACAAATCGCTCGCAACTTTGTCAAAACGCTTAAAATTGGGGAATTTAGTTAATTCTTCGGTCACTTTTTGCGAAAAAGCGTATCGGTCAACTGCCAAAGCATTACCCGCAGGCACACGCGTTTGTTCGGCAATTTTTACGATAAAACTGTCCAACATACGCATTTCCGCTTTTAACAATCCGCTAGAAGTATTAACGTCGTCGCTTTTAAATGAATTTGAACACACTACTTCACACAATGTATCTAGCGTATGCGCGGGCGATTTTTTAAGCGGCTTCATTTCTTCAAGAGTAACTTCAACTCCGCGTTTAAGTAGTTGATAACACGCTTCGCAGCCGGCAAAGCCACCGCCTATAACTTTAACCTTCACTTTTTGCACCGCCGTCGTATTTACAATTTTTATCCGAGCAACGTATTACTTCTTTCTTTCCGCTTTTTTTGTAAATTAAAGGCGATTGGCAAATCGGGCACAATTTCCCCGTAGGAACATCCCACGAAACGAAATCGCAATCGGGATATCCCGTACAACCGTAAAATACGGCGCCGCGTTTGGATATACGCTTAATTACATCTTTACCGCATTTAGGACACTTTGCCACAACTTCGCTTAACGGCTTGGTATTTTTACAATTAGGATAATTACTGCAAGCAAGATACTTGCCGTACTTGCCTTGCCGTTCCAGCATCATCGAACCGCACAACTCGCACTTAATATCCGTTTCCTTAGGAGGGGTAGTCTGTTTTAAACTACGGATATTGGAGCAATTAGGATAATTGCTGCACGCAAGATACTTGCCGTAACGTCCCGTACGCACAACCATTGGCGAACCGCACTTTTCACATACTTCATCCGACATTTCATCTGCTACAACTACTTTTTCGCCGTGCATAGCGTCCTTAACTTCTTTTAGCATCGGTTGATAAAAACTGTCGACGATTTCGTACCAAGGCTGATTGTTATCTTCGATTGCGTCCAGCCTGTCTTCCATATCGGCAGTAAACTGGATGTCAACTATCTCACCGAAATACTGTTCAAGGTAATCGGTAACTTGTATACCTAAATTGGACGGAACAAGGATTTTATTTTCCTTATTTACGTATTCGCGCTTATACAAGGTTTGCATAGTAGCCGCATACGTGCTGGGACGACCTATACCCTTTTCTTCCATCGTCTTAATTAAACTTGCTTCGGTATAACGTGCGGGCGGTTTAGTAAATTTCTGCTCGTGTTTAAGATTAATTAAATTTAACTCGTCACCCGCTTCCAAAGGGGGAAGCGCTGCATTTTGCTCTTCGTCCGTATCCTTGCTCTTGATCTCACCGTAAATTGCCAAATAACCGTCAAAAATCAACGTCTTGCCTGTTGCGGTAAAACCGTATTCGTTACACGCAACCGTAACGTTTACCGAGTCATAGGTAGCGTAAGACGCCTGACTTGCCAAAAACCGTTGATAAATTAATTTGTACAAACGGTATTGATTGGGTTGAACCTTATCTTTAATGGACGCTGGGGTAACATCTAGATTAATAGGACGTATTGCCTCGTGCGCATCCTGCGCTTGCTTTTTAGTTGCATAAAAATTAGGCTTTTCGGGAACGTATTTATCGCCAAAAAATTGCTTAATGTGATCGCGCGCACTAAAAATAGCGTCGTCGGAAACACGTACGGAGTCGGTACGGATATAGGTAACCAAAGCAACGTGACCCATACCCGGTATATCAAAACCTTCGTAAAGTTGTTGCGCTACCGCCATTGCCGACGCACTGGACATTTTCAATTTGTTTACGGCGTCCTGCTGCAAAGTACTTGTTGTAAAGGGCGGTTGCGGTCTGCTGCTTGTTACCGACTTTTTAACGTTAGTAACAATATACTTGCCGTTATTTAACGATTGCAGCGCTTCGTCGCACTGCTCTTTGTTTTTAAGTTTAATCTTTTTTCCGTTCTTTTCGGATAGCGTTGCATTAAACTGCGGCTTTTTGCCGCGTTTTTCGAGTTTCGCGGAAATAGTCCAAAACTCCTCAGGCTTAAACGCTTGTATTTCCTTTTCGCGGTCGACGATAATGCGCAATGCGGCGGATTGAACGCGTCCTGCCGACAATTTGTTACGTATCTTTTTGCACAAAACAGGCGACAGCGTATAACCGACAAGACGATCCAGTACCCTGCGCGCTTGCTGAGCGTCAACCAATCCGCGGTTGATATAGCGCGGATTTTGGATTGCTTTGCTTACCGCTTTTTTGGAAATTTCGTTAAACATTATGCGGTTTTTCTCGTTAGGATCCAACTTTAAAGCGCATTGCAAATGATACGAAATCGCTTCGCCTTCGCGGTCCGGGTCGGTTGCCAAAAAAACTTGCTCGGCTTTTGCCACTTCGCTGCGCAACCGTGAAATGGTTTCCCTTTGTTCGGGCTTGCGTGCTTCAAGTTGGGGTTCGTAGTTATTTTCAAAATCGATACCCATTGTTTTTTCGGGCAAGTCCCAAATATGACCGCGCGAAGCGTCCACTTTGTAACCTTCGCCCAAGTATTTAGCAATTGTCTTTGCTTTTGCAGGTGACTCGACAATTACAAGTTTCATTCAATTCCTCCATATAAACGGTAAAGATTACCCGATAACCTAGCAATTATACTCCTTAATTCCAAATTTGCCAACAAAAAATTAAGTTCGGACGGAGTAATTTGTGTTTCTATCACAATTTGATCGAATGTTTTTGCGCCGCTCGATAACAAGTCGACGATTTTTTGTTCGTCAAAAGTAAGTTGTACGGCTTGCTTTTTAACAGGTTCCGAGTAAAGCCCGTAGTAATCTTCTATATCGCGAGGCGTAGTTACGCATGCGCCTTGCATACTTTTAATAAGTGTGTTGCTACCGGCAAAACCGCTGTCGTAAATTTCACCGGGAACTACAAATATATCCTTGCCTTGCTCCAACGCAAGTTCAACGGTTGACAATGTACCGCTTTTCTTTGGCGCTTGACAAACAAGCAATCCGCGGGACAGCCCCGCAACAATGCGGTTTCGGTGCGGAAAATGGTATGGCATAGGATTCTCACGCAAACCGTATTCGGACACAACCAGCCCTTTGTTGTGAACAATGCGCTCGGCTAAGTTTTCGTTTGTGGCGGGATAAATATTAAGTATCCCCGAACCCAACACCGCAATGGTTTTTCCGTTTTCCTTCAACGTGGTTTCGTGCGCTAACGAATCCACCCCGTAAGCAAGACCGCTTACTATTACAAAGTGCTCGCATAATATGCGGGCAAAATCCGTCGCAGCCCTTTTGCCGTAAGACGACACTTTGCGCGTACCAACAATTGCTAAACAATTGCTGTCGCTTAACAAGTTAATATTGCCTTTGCAAAACAGCACGTAAGGCGGCTCGTCGATATCGCACAATGTCTCGGGATAATCCTTACAATACCAAGTTACGGCATAGACGTTGTTTGCGGTCATTTCGGCAATAATTTTATCCGCAGCGTTTTGTTTAATGTCCTTCAATAAATCATTGTAACTGTTACCAAGTATATCGGCTATTTGTTTGCTGTTACCAAAGGACGACAAAAGCTCGTCGATATTCTCAAACAAATCGACGATTTGAAAAAACTTTTTGCTTGGTACTAACCTTTCCCCAAACAATATGCACAGTTTTTGCTGCTGAGAGTACATCATCAAACCCGATACTTCCTGTCTAACGCGCGGTATTGCAACGATTCGGCAATGTGCCTTGCGGTAATGTTTTCCGATCCGTCAAGGTCGGCTATGGTTCGCGCTACTTTAAGCACTCTTGTGTAAGCGCGCGCTGACAAATTAAACCTTTCAAACGATTCCCTTACAAGAGCACTGCTATCCGACGTTAAATTGCAATACTTCTTTATGTCGGCGGACTTCATTTGAGCATTACAGCGCAAACCTTTCGAACTTAATCGTTCAAGCTGAATTTGCCTTGCGCTGTTAACGCGTTTACGGATTTCTGCGGACGATTCAGCAAAGTCGCCAACTTGCAAATCGTCGTATGTTACATTGTCGACTTCAATATGTATATCTATCCTGTCAAGCAACGGTCCCGACAGTTTGCTTAGATAACGGTGAATTTGCGAAGCGGAACAAGTACACTCCGCAGTAGCGCTGCCGTAATTGCCGCACGGACAAGGATTCATACTGGCAATAAGCATAAAATCGGCGGGATACGTTACTGAAACAGCATTGCGCGAAATTGTAATAACTCCGTCTTCTAACGGTTGGCGCAATGTTTCTAGCGTTGCGCGCGGATACTCCGGCAATTCATCCAAAAACAGTACGCCGTTATGAGCAAGACTAATCTCGCCGGGACGCGCCTTATTCCCGCCGCCCGTTAAAGCGACAGTAGTCGAAGTATGATGCGGCGTCCTAAACGGGCGTTCGAATATAAAGCCCGCGTCGAGCTGTCCCGACACGCTGTGAATTTTAGCAACTTCCAACGCTTCGTCAAATGTAAGGTTGGGCATAATGGACGGCACCGCTTTTGCAAGCATCGTCTTGCCCGCTCCCGGTGGACCTACCATTAATATATTGTGTCCGCCGGCAACTGCTATTTCCATAGCGCGCTTTGCGGCATACTGTCCTTTTATATATTTAAAATCGTTATCATAATCTCTGTGTTCAACGGTGCTTTGCCAATTTTTAACGGCAACAGGTTGCAGTGTCCTTTCGCCCGTTGCAAACTCAACAGCTTGCCTTAACGTTTCGACAGCATAAATTTCCGCACCTTCTATAAACATTGCTTCTTTTTCGTTTTCCTTGGGTATAACAAATAAATGTTCGCCGTTTTGTACGGCAGATATTATCATAGGAAGCAAACCGTTTACCTTGCGGACTTCGCCGTTTAAAGACAGTTCACCTACAAATACGGCAGGCTTCAATGCGCTGTATTCAACTTGCTTGCTTGCAGTAAGCAACCCTAAGGCAATGGGCAAATCGTACAAACTGCCTTCCTTTTTAATATCGGCAGGCGCGAGATTAATTACCATTGATGCAACGGGATAGGAATAACCGCTGTTTTTAATTGCCGAACGTACGCGTTCCTTAGATTCTTTTACAGCAGTATCGGCAAGCCCTACTATATCGTAAGTAGGCATACCCATATGTAAATCTATTTCCGCCTGAACGGGAAACCCGTCCAAACCTTTTAATCCGTAACTTCTAATTAAAGCCAGCATGGTTTTCTCCTTAGCATTGCAAAAGATGCCTATTGTATTAGTATAACTGCGAAACTTAAAACAAACAAGCCTTTTTTAATAAATTTTTGTAAATTGTTAAATTTTCCATTATAGCTATACACTTAACAAAAGTACACCGAGCCGTTAATGGCTCGGTGCTCTAAAAGATATTTTAAGAAAACGT
>CARAIG010000077.1 GCA_948938605.1 uncultured Eubacteriales bacterium | reverse complement strand
CGTGTGGGCGGGTTGCAGCCCACAGTCCGAACTGAGACTATCTTTTTGAGATTCGCTTACTGTTACCAGCTCGCTGCTCTTTGTAATAGCCATTGTAGCACGTGTGTAGCCCAAGACGTAAGGGGCATGATGATTTGACGTCATCCCCACCTTCCTCCGTGTTGTCCACGGCAGTCTGAATAGAGTTCCTAACTTAATATTGGCAACTATTCATAGGGGTTGCGCTCGTTGCGGGACTTAACCCAACATCTCACGACACGAGCTGACGACAACCATGCACCACCTGTCTACATGTCCCCGAAGGGAAGGGTATATCTCTATACCGGTCATGCGATGTCAAGTCTTGGTAAGGTTTTTCGCGTTGCGTCGAATTAAACCACATGCTCCGCTGCTTGTGCGGGTCCCCGTCAATTCCTTTGAGTTTCAACCTTGCGGCCGTACTCCCCAGGCGGGATACTTACTGCGTTTGCGACGACACGGAAGGAGTCAATACCTCCCGCATCTAGTATCCATCGTTTACAGCGTGGACTACCAGGGTATCTAATCCTGTTTGCTCCCCACGCTTTCGAGCCTCAGCGTCAGTTAATGTCCAGAAAGCCGCCTTCGCCTCTGGTGTTCCTCCTAATATCTACGCATTCCACCGCTACACTAGGAATTCCGCTTTCCTCTCCATCACTCAAGCACAGCAGTTTTAAAAGCAGTTCCGGGGTTGAGCCCCGGGATTTCACTCCTAACTTACTGCGCCGCCTACGCTCCCTTTACGCCCAGTCATTCCGGACAACGCTTGCCACCTACGTATTACCGCGGCTGCTGGCACGTAGTTAGCCGTGGCTTATTCTTTGGGTACCGTCACTTTCTTCGTCCCCAATTAAAGAACTTTACAACCCGAAGGCCTTCTTCATTCACGCGGCGTTGCTGGGTCAGAGTTGCCTCCATTGCCCAATATTCCCCACTGCTGCCTCCCGTAGGAGTTTGGACCGTATCTCAGTTCCAATGTGGCCGATCACCCTCTCAGGTCGGCTACCCATCGTCGACTTGGTGGGCCGTTACCTCACCAACTATCTAATGGGCCGCGAGCCCCTCCTATACCGCCTCAGCTTTTACCCCTCTGAGATGCCTCAGTGTGGTCTTATACCGTATTAGCACCAATTTCTTAGTGTTATCCCGTTGTATAGGGCAGGTTGCTCACGTGTTACTCACCCGTCCGCCACTAACCCTATTGCTAGGGTCCGTTCGACTTGCATGTGTTAAGCACGCCGCCAGCGTTCGTCCTGAGCCAGGATCAAACTCTTGAGTTTAATCTAGCTATGTTAACTTTTGGTTGAGCCTTATTCTCAACCGCTGGCTAAAATCCTTAATAAATTGACTGTGTTTTATTTCGTTCTACTATTCTGTTTTCAAGCTTCTTTCGCTATACCGTTTCGATACAGCCTATTTATCTTACTACATTGAGTTTTTATTGTCAACTATTTTTTTAATCTTTTTAAAAGTATTTTTTATAATTTTAAAAAAACAGCCATAGAAAACCCTATGGCTGCTGCGTTTTGTATTAAACATACAAAACAACTATATTTCCAACATACTGATAATGGTAACATCGTCGGGGAAATCCGCTACGCGCACCGGCACAGAAAGTTCGTTTTGCAAAAACATATCCAGTCCTGCAAGGCGCGCACCGCCGCCGCTGAGCATTACGCCGTCCGCTTTAAGTGCGGTAGAAATGTTAGACGGTACGGTTGCAATAATACTTTGAATGATTTTGACGTATTTGCGGGCGAATTCCACAACGGTATCGTACAGTTCCTTCGAGCTGACGTTTACGCTTTCCATTTCGCCGCTTTGCGAATTTTGTCCGGTAACGGCACAAACGGACGAATCGTTGGGATACAAACTTACGCAGTTTATTTTTAAATATTCGGCTTGTTCGAAAGAAAGCTGAATTAAGTATTTTGTTTTGATACGTTCTATAATTGCTTCTGTTAAGTGCTTGCCCGCGTGATACAGCGTGCAGCCCGACACAATGCCGCCTGCGCATACTGCGGCGATATCGGTGCAATCGTAACCGACGTTCATAACAACGCCTTGCCTTGCGCGGAAATCTTTAAACAGTTTAAAACTGTCCGCAACGGGCGTTTCGATAAAATTGACTTGTTTTGCGCCAAGGGACAGAAAAGTGGTTTCGATTGTCTTTTTGTCGATGCTGATCATACCGCAGGGAACTACGCACGCCACGTTATAACGGGAAAACGCGCTCAATTTGTAATTGCACAAACGTTCAAGCAAAGCGGAAATAAGCGCTTTGGCACCTTCTACATCGATAATTGCGCCTTCCAAAATGGGACGGCTGAGTTTTACGCCGCCGCCGTTATAACTGGACGCAATACGCAACGCTTCGACGCCTACTGCCGTTATTTGGTTGGAATCGCCGCCGTAAGCAACTACCGACGGAATCTTATCCGAAAAACCGTCGTTTTTAAGTCCTGCCGACATATATGCCGAACCTATATCAAAAATCATTTCGTAATTTGCCATAATAGGATACATTTCCTCCTATGTAAAATTAAATTATTTTTTCCGTTGTAAACACAATTTGATTACAGAGCGATTGCTTATCAACCACGCTAATATTTGCAATACAGTATCAATAGTTTTTTAAGATTGCAAAAAGTTTTTCGGTAGGCAGACCCATTACGTTGTCGTAACTGCCGACAATTCCGCTGACAAAACCCGAATCCTGTATACCGTACGCCCCTGCTTTATCCATAGGCGAACCCGTAGCAACGTAATTACGTATGCGTTCGTCACTCAATTTGTCAAAGGTAACAGACGACGTTTCGGCGAACAAATGAATTGACTTTTGGCTTATTACGCACACACCCGTATGCACCTTGTGTTGACGGTTAGACAGCGATTTAAGCATCGATACCGCTTCGTCAACGCTGTGCGGCTTGCCCAAAACTTTGCCGTCCAAATCCACCACAGTATCGCAACCGATAACCACTGCTTGGGGATTGCTTTTGAACACATCGAGCGCTTTGCAGCAGGCAAGTTCCGTAACCATACTGCGCGGATTTTGCGCCGTTGTAGATTCGTCGCAATCGGACGGGACAACATCGAATTTATAATTGAGTTTGGAAAGCAATTCCCTACGTCTGGGCGAATTGCTTGCAAGAATAAGTTTCATTTTTTTAGTATATAACACAACTGCCGTTTTGTAAAGAATTAATTAGTTGCGGGAACCGTCCTTTTAACGGAATAATATCTGCTTAAAAAGTCGCGGGCGAACTTGTCAAAATAGAAGTCCCACGCCGTTTCGGAATGGTTAAAATCGTTGTTATACAGCAATTCGCAATGCACTCCGCGTTTGCTTAGGCGTTGATACAAATCAAGCGAATCCTGCGCCATTATTTTGTCGCCGCGTTTGTTGTCGCCTTCCTTGCCGCCGCAATATACAAGCGCGTGCTGCGGTAAAGTTTGCGGAAACTTACTTAAAAAGTTGTTAAGCGCGCCTTTATTAAATTGCGAATAGGTGGAAAACAGTCCCATAGTTTCGTACAAGCGTTGGTGTTTTATACCTATGTAACAACTAATCAAACTGCCCATACTGCTGCCTATAATCGCAGTCGCTTCGCGTTCCTTTGCTGTGTTGTATTTGGCATCGACGGCATTTTTTAAATTTTTGGTAAAAAATTCGGCGTATTGCTCGCCTTCGCCGCCGCGGTTATGTTTGGGCGTACCCTTTTGCCTCATCGAAGCAGCCAAAGACATTTTCCAAGGACTGTATTCGGACAGTCTTGCGCGGTCGTAACACTCCACGCCGACGATAATTGCTCCCTTGCCGTATTTTGCGCAAATTTCGTCCATTGTTTTGTCCACGTGCCAAGCTGTGCCGTAAGCGGTTAACTTGTCGTAAAACAAGTTTTGTCCGTCGTGCATATATATAACGGGACAAGGCTCGCCCGATTGCTTGTAGTTGTCGGGCAAATAAACCCATACGGTACGGCCACGTTTGAGTTGCGGTATTTCTATTTCAAAACTTTCAATTTTGGACATAATAACCCCTTTATACGCTTAACGCTATAAATAAACAATTAAACATTACTTATTATTATACAACAATAATACGGTTTTGACAATACTTTGACTTGCAATACGCTTGCCGTTAATCGTCGAACCCCCTAAGATGTCCCGTAAAATTGAGCCCTTTAAAATTGTGCTGGCGCAAAACTTCGTAAACCGCTATCGCTACCGAATTGGATAAGTTTAGCGAACGGGTATCGGCAATCATAGGTATGCGGACGGCAGTTTTGTAATTGTCGTGAATAAGTTGTTCGGGCAAGCCCTTAGTTTCCTTGCCGAATACTAAAAACACGTTGTCGCCGTATTTAGGACTGCAATGGCTTTGCTGCGCCTTAGTACTGAAAAAATAAAATTCCCCGTCGGGATAATGCTGACGCAGTTGCGCAAAGCTGTCCCAATAATGAATTTCGCAATCCTTCCAGTAGTCGAGTCCCGCCCTTTTCAGCATTTTGTCGCTTGTGTCGAAACCCAACGGACGGACAAGGTGCACGACGCTTCCCGTTGCTGCACCCGTACGTACTATATTGCCGGTGTTTTGCGGAATTTCCGGCTCAACCAAAACTATATTAATCATTTATTTAATGCTCCTTGTTAACAAAAATCCAATGCTTAATTGCGTGAATGCTAATTAAATTTCGCTTCGCTAGATCTCTCCGCTCGCTTCGCTCGGTCGAGATAACATAATGAAGTGTATAGCTCTGTCAAAATGATATAATGAGATATATCACTCTATTGAGATGGCATAATGAGATGTATCAATCGGTCGAAATAACTCGGTCGAGATGATATAGTTTAAATAAACATTATATGCAAAAACGACCGTATGTGCAGTGCCTTAACCGACAATTTGCGCAAATTGCGGATTGTCCTTAAAATAGTCCGCAACGGTGTTTAAAATCTGCTTAGTTGTTTTTGCACTGTTGCACGAAACTATTACGTTTTTAGCATTGCGCTTACCCTTTAAATAAAACGCAACGTGTTTTTTTAGTTCGTTGCACACTATGCGGTCCACAAACACTTTGCTTAATTCCGCAGCGTGACGTTCGATTGTATTATAAACGTCCATTCCGTAAGGGCGGTCGGCTAATTGCGCAAATATGTACGGACGTCCTACTGCGCCGCGACCCACTGCCACACCGTATGCTCCGCGGTTTAACAATTCCAAATACTGTTGACGAGTTGTTATGTCGCCGTTGGCAAATACGGGAATACCCGTTTGCGCGATATCTTCAAGCAAAGAAAAGTCCGCCACGCCCGAATACATCTGTCTGCGGGTACGGAAGTGTACGGTAATAAAGTCCGCTCCGCTATCCTTGCACATCTTGGCAAAATCCACAACGCCCAAACTGTCCGATACGCCTAAACGGAACTTGACGGACAAAAGCTTGTCCCCCAAGGCGTTTTTAACCGAATAAATGCACTTGGACGCAAGGGACGGATTTTCCAACAATGCCGAACCGTCGCCGTTGGAAACTATTTTGCGAACAGGACAGCCCATATTAATATCTACGCCGTCGTACTGTTTTATTTCGTCTATTTGTACGCTGTCCGCCATAACATCAGGTTCGTGACCGAAAATTTGACAAAACGCAGGACTGTCGCCCTTTAAACGGAAAAGCATTTTGCGCGACAGTTCGCTATTCATAACCAACGCTTTGCTGCTGACCATTTCGGTTACGGTAAGACCGACGCCGTAGTCGTGACAGATTTCGCGGAAAGCAAAATCGGTATACCCCGCCATTGGCGCAAGTATTGTTTTTGTGTGGGCGTCTTTAAACAAACTATCAACCGACATTGTGTTTAGCCTCCGCCCATATTCCGTCAAACTGCTCTTGCGGCAAATCCGTCAAGCGTAAATTGCGTTCGTTTAAAATACGTTCGCATTCCGCAACCCGCGCAACAAACTTTTCGGTGGATTTCAGCAATGCCGTTTCGGAATCCACGCCCGCAAAACGCAGTAAATTTACAACGGCAAACAGCAAGTCGCCGCCTTCCATTTGCTGTGATTGCGCATCCTGCGCCGACAAAAATTCGTTCAGTTCTTCACGCAGTTTGTCCAATATTTGCTGATTGTCGGAAAAATCAAATCCGCCTTTACTTGCGCGCGACTGCACCTTTTGACAACGCATAAGCGCCGACATATTGCGGGGAACGTCCAACATGTTTTGCGCAAGACTTTTAATCTTGTGTTCCTTCATTTTTTGCGCATTCCATACGTCCAACGATTCGTCGGCGTTTGTTGCCTTAACTTCGCCGAAAACGTGCGGGTGTCGGTCAATCAACTTCCTGCAAAGGGCAGTATATACTTGCTGCGGTTCGAATTCGCTTTCGTCGACGGCAATTTCCATATGGAACAACACTTGCATAAGCAAGTCGCCCAGTTCTTCTATTATATTGTCTATATTGTCGTTTTCCAGCGCGTTTACAAGCTCGTACGCTTCCTCTATTACGTTTTTGACTATTGATTTGTGCGTTTGCTCCCTATCCCAAGGACAACCGTTAGGAGCGCGCAAAACGCTTAAAACGTCGTAACAGTCGTAGTAATCGAATACTTGTTTTTGTTTTAAATCCTTAGGACGGATAAACAGCGTTGTTTGATAGTCGAACATATACGACTGCGAAGCAAGTTTATACAGCGGAATCCGCTTTACTTTGTCTCCGTACGCCACGACGCATTCGCAATCGTCGTCGAATGCTTGAATAAGTTTTACTTGCACTTCGCCCGCTATTATGTCGTCGTCTATACCCTTGACAACGGTAGGCACAGGCAATATACGCGCCGACAAAATTAAATCCTGCGCAGTATAAACCGTTGTGCCCGACGGCAAATTGTTTGCAACAGCCGAACTGTACAAACTAACCCCGTTAACTACGCGGACGTTTTTTAAACGTTGACATACGGGATCGTCGCACCCTTCGCCGACAACGCAAAAAGCAATCTCACTGTTTTTGTAAGATTGCAATCTGTTTATTATTGCGCTTGCAACGTCGTCGCTACCCGCTAAGTCGTCGCAATATACAATGTCCGAACGGATTTGCAAAACTGTCTGCGCTGCGTGCGTATACTTAGACTTAACCACTACGACGTCGGCGCATTCGATCGCCTTTAAACCGTCCGCGGTTAAATCCCCTTGTTTGCGTCCCATTCCTACAACCGTAATCATTTGTAAACACCGCCAAATTATTTTTGCGCCATAGGCAACATTTTAAGTTCGCTTTTGTCAAACACTTTAAGCACGAATACTGCCGAAATATATATTACGCCGGACAACGCTATGAGAATTAACGTTCCCAAAGTTCCGCCGAATACGTTATTTGCAAACAATACCGCAACCGTAATACACAAAGTCATTAGACACCCTGCTGCCAGCGGTTTTATCAAACTTTGTGCAAGATCCAACTTTAAACCTACTTTTTTGCGCAAATATATTGTAACACAAACCGTTGCAAAAAGATAGCACAATGTTTCGGAAATTGCCGCTCCGTAGATATTTATTTGCGGATTGGGCAACGTAAACAAGTTTACCAATGCTTTTACTACTATTGCAAACGCCACTATCACAACCGATGCGTAGGGTTTACCAACCGCTTGACAAACCGATACCGCAGTTTGCATAAACGCCAAAAACACAATGGACAGCCCCGACAGCGACAAAAGCATTGAGGCTACCGTAATTTCGTCTGCGGGCAGTCTGCCGTAGAGAAGTTGCAAAATGGGACGGGATAACGCTATCATTCCCAAAGCGCAAGGTATTGCAATTACCAAAGTCAACTTCATTGCGGTATTGTACGCAGTGTTAAGACGTTCCTTGTCGCCCGCGCAATACGTTTTGGTAATGCTGGGCAAGGCAGATACCGCAACACCGCCCGACAACGCTATGGGAAGCCCCAACATCGAGTTGACGGGACCTGTCCACAACCCGTACATTTGCGTAGCGTTAGGAACGGTAAGCAAATTAACCACCATTACCGAGTCGATAACTTGCGACATTTGCATTACGAACCCGCCAAGCGCTACGGGAACTGCAAGCGCGAATACGGCAGGCGTTATGCTTTGCCTGTCTTGGTGCGTTACACGTATTTTACCGAACTTGTTACGTTTGGCGTGCACTAAATACACCACCGACATAATCACCATCGAGCCGAATTCCGAAACGGTAATTGCAAACACCGCACCCATAACGGCTTTATTTACGTCGGGCATAAATTTAATGGCGCAAGTAAGCCCAACCGCCAGCTTTACGATTTGTTCGATAACAGTAGTAATGCCCGACGGCGCCATATTCATATTGCCTTGAAAGTACGCCTTTAAAGCGTTTGTAACGGGCACAAACAGTAATGCGGGCGCAACGATAAGGAATGCTTGCGCCGTAGCTTCGTTGCCCTGGCTCCTTGCTATGACGTGCGCCAAACTTGCCATTAACGCCACGCTTACAAGCCCCAATACGGTTAAAGCGACAAACGCATAACGGAAAATTTTGCGTCCGCGTTCGTAATTGCCCAGCTGGTTATTTTCCGCAATTAACTTGGAAAGCGCGGTAGGAATACCCGCTTGTGCGATTGTCAAAAACAAAATATACGGCGGAAATACAAGTTGATACAACCCCATACCGTAACTGCCGATTATATTTGTTAAAGGTATACGGTATAACGCGCCGAGTATTTTTGCAAACAGTCCGCCCAAACTGAGTATAAGCGCACCCGATATAAAACTTTTTTCTACTTTTTTCATACTAAATATAGTATGTTTGAATTTGTAAAAATATATGTTGCATAAAAAAGTACCGATAGCGTATCGGTACTTTTTGCCTTGTTTAGATGATATATAAAACTTGTAACAATTGCAATTTTTATTGTTTGTCGGCGTTAGGCTTTACTGTTTCAAAGCCTTTTTTGTCGTAGTCGAACCAAGCAAAGTTTTGCCATTTGCCGCCGTGAATACGGTAAATTTCCTCTATTGCCATTGTCCAACGTACGCTGCTGGGACTATCCGGAGTAAACATCAAAAACTCGCCGCTTGCGTACGTTGAAAAGAAACTGCCGTCTACGTTCATAATGGTAGTATAAATTAAGTCGCGGGGGATGAACACTTCGAACGGTTTGCCGCAACGGGTGCCTTTGTAACTGAATCCTTCGTGATCGAGATGAATCATACCGTCGCCGACAGAATAGCCCACTAGGTTGTCGCCTACATATCCGTAAGTGGGTTGCATAGCAAGTACGGCGTGTTCGTCCAAACAAAATTTTTTGTCTTTGACGGCGCGACACATTTCGCGGCGTTGCCAGTCGTACCACTCGCGCGGATTGTACGGAATTGTGCTGTCGTCAATCGGCGTCAAATTATACTTGTCGTCCAACGTTGCACCGTTTCCGCACGCCTTGCACTTAATAACCGTACCCCTGCCTTCCATTTGCATTTCCGTACCGCATTTAGGGCACTTGTACAGTATTTGTTCCATATTTTCGGCATATTTGCCGTCCCTACGGTTGTAGCTGTTTTGACGGATTGCGTTCCAGTCGTAGTCGTCGGTGAATATCGCTTCGTCAACCTTGCGTTCGATTTCGTCTGCGGGCATTTGTTGCAGTTGTTCGGGCGAAAACAGCTCGTCCAGTTCCACTTCGACTTTGCCGTAACGGTCCTTAACATCGAACTTAGGGCAAACCAAATACGCGCCGTGTATGCGTACCGCAAGCACGCGCACGCCGAAATGTTTAAGCATTTTGCCCGTACCTACTGCGGACGGTTGTTGAGCTCCGCCAACGGTGCTTAAACCGCAAGGAAATATTGTTACGCAACCGTTTGTGGTTTTACGCAATATCGTAGACATTCCCCTAATGGTGGTTGTATCGGGAACGAAACTCTTTTTAGGTATGCAGTGAGATATGCCGAAAACAAGTTTGAATTTTGTACGGTGGAATTCCTCTTCCGCCGAAACAAAGTTTATACGGCGTTTTTTCATTGCGCCTTGCACAAAAGCGAAGTCGAAACGGGACGCGTGGTTGCACACTATTATCAGCGGCTCGTCCTTGTATTTGTCGGGGTCGACGTGGCGGATGTATTCCGCCTTGCAAGGGGAATTGTATACAGGGTTAAGCAACAGTCTAAACAATACGTTTACAAAACGCGACGGTTGCTTTATTTTACTTTCTTTTATAATTTGACTTGTTGTCTTTTTCATATTAATATCCTCATTACTTAGAGGTAAAACTCTTTTTATCGTAATCGAACCAAGCAAAGTTTTGCCACTTGCCGCCGTTTACGCGGTAAATTTCCTCAACAGCGAACAACCAACGCAAGCTACTGGGAGTATCGGGAGTAAACAGCAAAAATTCGCCGCTTGCGTATGTATAAAAGAAACTTCCGTCAACAGGCAAGCACAACGTGCAAAGATTGTCGCGCGGGATAAAAACATTGTAAGGTTTGCCTAACCGCGTTCCTTCAAACTTTAAGCCGTCAGCATTTAATGTAAGCATTCCTTCGCCTACGGTATAAGCAAGTTTGTTGTCGCCGATATATTCGTACGTAGGCATAAGCCCTATTGTTACGTGTTCGCTCATTACAAAATCGGCTTTTTTAACCGCTTTGCGCATTTCGCGACGCTGCCAATCGAACCATTCGCGCGGGTTATACGGAATTACGCTGTCGTCAATAGGAGTTAAATTGTACTTGTCGTCCAAGGTTGCACCGTTTCCGCACGACGTACATTTAATTTCGTTTCCGCGTCCTTGCATTGTCATTTCCGCACCGCATTTAGGACACTTGTACAGCATCTGTTCCATATTTTCGGCATACTTGCCGTCCTTACGCTTGTAACTGTTTTGACGCGTGGCGTTCCATTCGTAGTCGTCGGTGAATATCGCCTCGTCCACCTTGCTGTCGATTTCGCTTGGCGACAATTCCGCCAACTGTTCGGGGCTGAACAAGTGTTCCACTTCAACTTCCACTTTGCCGTAGCGTTCCTTAACGTCAAACTTGGGACATACCAAATATGCGCCGTGTATGCGTACCGCAATTACGTCCACGCCTAAATGTTTAAGCATTTTACCTGTACCTAATGCCGACGGCTGTTGCGCACCGCTTGCACAGCTCATTCCGCAAGGGAACAGCCCAAGACACGCATTTTTGTAGTTTTTAAACAAATTTACTACATTCTTTATTGTTGTCGTATCGGGATAAAAATTACGTTTGGGAATAACTTGTCCCAACTTAAAAACCGTTTTGAATTTAGAACGGTGAAATTCGTTTTCCGCAGCGACTATGTTAATAGGACGTTTCATTGCCATACGTAAAAAAGCGTAGTCGAAACGCGAAGCGTGGTTGGCAACCACAATTACGGGCTTGTCGGCGTAATCCTTTAAATTGCACTTGTAATCTACCGTAACGCTGCAAGGACGCTTATACAAAAACTCCACCAGTACGCCCATCAGTCCGCTTACAAAACCGGACATTTTTTTAACGCGTATTGATTTTACGCGTTGATCCATTGTTATTTTCATTTGTACCCCTATTATATGTAATTACAGTTACATTTAACCATACTGTATTAACTTGCGTCGGATTCGGCTATTTAATTGCACCTTTACTATTAGCAAAACGCAACAATACGATTGTGTAAATAATACCACATTTTAAATAATTTTTCAATAAAAACACCGTTAATTTTAAAATACTTTTAGCAGATGTTCATTTTATGATATAAAAAACCGAAAGGTTTAATTGCCGTAATACTTTATGCAATACAAAAACCCGCAAGAAATTCTTGCGGGTTTTTCAACTTTTTTAGGTTATTAATCTTCGTCCTTATCGGTCAAGAAGTCCAAAAGGTCAAATTCGAATCCGTTGTCTTTAAGGAAGCGGTCGAAATTCTTGTTAGTTGAAATCTTGTTTTGTTCAAGGTAGGACTTTTGCAATGCTTCGACGTTGTCGTTAATCAAACGCGTGGATTGTTGCGAAAAGTATTCCTTAAACAGTCTGTATTCGGGAGTGCTTGTATTAAGGTAATTAGCGTCAAAATCAAACTTTTGCGCTACTACGTCTGCCGAATAGTAAACGATATGCACGCCGTATGTGGAAATTGCAATAGCATAGTTCCCTAATCCGTTGCCGTTATCCCAAGCTTCGTTTGCGGCATCCACAAATTCGGGCACCCACTTAGCTTCGTAATCGGAAGGAACATCGCCGACGCGTACAACATAGTCGTACATAGCGCTGTGTTGAGCCGTATCGGTGTTGAAGCGTTTCATATATTCTATTACCGCTTCGTCCTTGCTTGCAAATTCGCCTTGGTTAACAGTTCCGTCAGGATTGAACACTTTGCTGAGTTCGCTGCCTTCCTTAACAAACAGTTTGTCTTGTCCGTTAACGTTTTTAATTTCGAACAAGTCCGCAACCTTAGAGTGTTTGCCGTCTTCGTCCTTTTCGGTCAAGAAGTCTTCGGCAACTATTTGAGTGGCAAATTCGTTACGCAGTTTAATGTAAGCGGGGTTATCGGTGTCGTCGCCCAAATCCTTTGCAAGGTTAGATAACGTTGCCTTTTGCTGAGCAGTAAACGGAATAAGAATATTTTTTACAAAAATGTAATTATATTCGCCCGGTACGTTGTAAATATACGACTTTTCGCTAAGCGATTCGATAAAATCAACAAAGTTTTTGTTAAGCGCAAAACCTGCCGCTTGCGCATCGGTATTGATTTGAAGGTTTTCTTTAAGTTGAGCAATTGTTGCAGTCAAACCTTCGCCTTCGTCGATACCTTTGTTTACTTGCAAGTCGTACTTGGCAATGATGATGCTTCTAACCATATCTTCGATTTGGTTGAGCATAAACTTTTCAAAATCGATACTGTACGTATTTTTTACAGAACGTTGATATTGTTGAACGACTTTTTCCTGAGCGTTTTTATATTCGGTGAAATCGATTTTTTTATCGTCTTCTTCCAAACGTCCGTTAAGGTTGTCCAACATTGCCTTAGCGGCTTGTTCGGAAGTATAAACGTATTCGTCTGCCTTAGCGTTTAAAGCAATTTGTTCCATTCCGCCGTAATACTTTTCAAAGTATTCCTTAGCGTCGTCGCTGAATATGCTGTTTCTGTAATTATGTTCGGAATAAGTTTCGCCCTTTAATTCGTCAGGTTCGGTAAAGTCGCGGGAAGTATCTTCCTTTTCCTCTTCGTTAATTGTGCGGTCCGTCGACAATAATGTTTGAACCGAACTGTCAAATGTTTGGAATGTGAGATATTTTACGTATCTGATACTGTACTCGATTTCTTCCTTAGTAAGATATTGCGAATTGCAACAGAAATCCTTTAAATCGCCCGTATTGTCGGTTGCAGCGGGATTGCTTGAAATGTACGCGTCAACCTTCATTGCTTGCGAAACCAAACCTTGCATTGTCAATTGCAACAACCATTCCACCGTAATACCCTGTCCGATATACGCCGAATAGGTGTTGTAGTAGTTGTTGAAACTATCCAAAATTTTACCTACGGTAATTTCCTGTTGTCCTACGGTTACCGCAACGAGCGCGCGGTATCTGCCGGTGTTACGGGTAAACATAGAACAACCCGAAAGCACTCCTGCTAGAAGAACAACCACTAGTATTATCGTAAGTATTTTGCTTACTTTTTTCATTTTGAAATACTCCTAAACTATTGTGGCGAAAATTTAGGCATATCGCCACATATACTTATCTATTATACATTCAATCGCTTCAATTGGCAAGCGGTTTGCCGATATTTTCCCGTTAACTTTGCCTAAAAAAGCCGTCAGGGCTGTATTTTAAGCAAAAATTCTTTCAGGGCGCGCATCAAACGTTCCTTTTGAATAAAATCGGTAGACGCGAACACTATGCTGTAACTGTCGTTTGCGACCGTTGCGCGTTCGCCCGATTCGGACAACGCTTCGAACACTTTTTTACACATCATTTTGTCGCGGTTGGCAAATGTCAGTTCGCCCTTGCCTGTTTTAACGGTAACCTTGCATATACCCGCATTATTAGCCAACAATTTAAGTTCCGCCACTTTAAACAAGTTGTCCACTTGACGGGGGATCACGCCGTAAACGTCGGTAATTTGCGTTTTGACGTTTTGTATTTCGTCCAACGTATTGCAGCTTGCAAGCTGTTGATAAAAATTGATCCTGTCCCCTTGCAAAGGTATAAACGTTTCAGGCGCGTATGCTTCGATATCGATTGCGACTTCGGTATTTATACGTTCGACGACTTTTTCACCTTTTAATTCGTCTACCGTTTCCTTCAAGAGCCGCGCGTACATATCGTAGCCGACCTTCATCATATGTCCGTGCTGTTCGCGTCCCAAAATGTTACCTGCGCCGCGGATTTCCAAGTCCTTCATTGCTATTTTAAAACCGCTGCCCAATTCGCTGTACTGCAAAATGGACGACAGCCGTTTGTACGCCACTTCGGACAACACCTTGCCGTCGGCGTACGTAAAGTACGCATATGCGGGACGGTTGCTGCGCCCTACCCTGCCCCTTAATTGATACAGCTGCGACAAGCCTAACTTATCGGCGTCTATTACTATTAGCGTGTTGACGTTGGGAATGTCGATACCGTTTTCGATAATGGTGGTACAAACAAGCACGTCCCCCTGCCCCGCCGCAAAGGCGGTAACGGCATCTTCCAACGCGACTTCGCCCATTTGACCGTGGGCAACAACTATTTTGGCTTTGGGAAGCATATCGGCTAAGTTTGCGGCAAAACGGTCAATGGATTGCACGCGGTTATACACACAATACACCTGTCCGCCGCGGGCAAGTTCCCGCGTGATTACGTCGACGATTAACGCTTCGCTTTCCTCGACGACGAAAGTATCTACCGCCATACGCTCGACGGGCGGCGTTGTAATGGTCGAAATATCCCGTATGCCCGACAACGCCATATGCAGCGTACGGGGAATGGGCGTTGCCGACATCGTAAGCACGTCTATGTTGGTTTTTAAGGCTTTTAACTTTTCCTTATGCTCCACGCCGAAACGCTGTTCTTCGTCCAAAACAAGCAATCCCAAACGGTTAAACTGCACGTCTTTGGATAACAGTCTGTGCGTGCCTATAATAATATCCACCTTGCCTAGCAATACGTCGTCAAGTATTTTTTGTTGCTGTTCGACGCTCCTAAAACGGTTTAAACACGCCACCTTGACGTCGAAATGCGACATACGTTCGCTAAACGTTTTGTAGTGCTGTTCGGCTAAAATTGTAGTAGGCGCAAGCACCGCCACTTGATAACCGTTTGACACAACGTCGAAAGCAGCACGCATTGCAACTTCCGTCTTGCCGTAGCCTACGTCGCCGACTAACACCCTGTCCATAATGCGGTTGGACGTTAAGTCCTTGACAATTTCCTCGTGGCAACGCAGTTGGTCTTCCGTAGCTTTGTAGGGGAAATACTGTTGAAATTCCTCCTGCAAGTAGTCGTCTATATTGTAGCGGAACCCGCGCGACTTTTCCCGTTCGGCATACAGTTTAAGCAAGTTAACCGACATTTCGCGTATGCCCGACTTAACTTTGTTTTTAACGCGGGCAAAGTCTTCGCCGCCCAATTTGGACAACGCGGGGTTTTCGCCGCCCGAATAACGGGACAGCATATTTGCCGAATCGACGGGGACATACAGTCGGTCGCCGTTTTTGTACAACACTACCACGTAGTCCTTTTGTTCGCCTACGGCGTTTGTGATTTTTTGCACGCCTTCGCAAAGCCCTATGCCGTGTACGTCGTGAACGACGTAATCGCCCTTTTCGACAGACAAAAACGCCTGCTTTTTACCCTTACGCAGGGACTGCTGTTTTATGCCCCTGCCGATGTCGCGCGCGCCGATTAGCGCAAGCTTGTTAGTGTGCGAAACAAAGCCGTGCTCGATACCTATCGGCAAAATAAGCCCGTCCGCTTGGTTTTTGGCAAGGCGGTCGGTTTCGACAACATAGCAGCTGAGTTTAGCAAGTTCGTCTTGCGTGGGTTTTACGCCGTCTTCCCCTGCCAAAATTACCACTTCGTAACCGCCGTTTTTCCAGTTGCGGATATCCGTTGCCAAGTTTTCCAAGCCGCGTGTATAGTTGGGAACGGCGCCCGTTTTAAAATTGCGGATAACTTGCGGATTAAACCATTCGGTTGCATACGGCAGCACTTGCAAAGCAATTTGCGGAAAATCGTTTGCAAACACATCGGATTTTTCGCGCAGGGCTTTTTCGTGCAAGGGCAATGCTTCGCCCGCTTTTGTAAGGTTTGCTACGCGTTCGGCGTGTTCGCGGTAAAGGAAATTAACGCGTGTGTTCAATTCCTTAGGTTCGTCGTAAAACACGACGGAATCGACGGGCAAATAGTCGAATAACGAACTGCTAACGCAAAACGGGGCAAGCCAAGAATTGTCGACACGCTCATCCCCTTGTAAACTCAGTTCGTCGGTGATTTCGTTCAACCGCGTAGTTGCGTCGGGTGACAGTTTTAAACGGCGTACGTATTTGGTTATTTCGTACAGTTTGTCGACGGGCAGTCCGCAAGTTTCGTACAAGGGATAAATTTCCACCGAAGCAACTTCGTTTACAGCAGTTCCTTCGGCATTTACAAAACGTATGCTTTCCACTTCGTTATCAAAAAAATCCACGCGGTACCGCTCGTCAAAGGGAAGCGACAATTCGAGTATGTCGCCGCGGACAACAAATTCGCCTTCGCCCGAAATTCCGTCGACGCGGGTAAAGCCGTTTTTAATCAACTTTTGAATTAACTTTTGCGTATCGTAACAAACGCCTTTTTTTACAGTAAAACTGTCGGCAAAAAAACGGTCGCGGGACGGGAACAATTGCATTAACGCGTCCACGCACACAACCGCAGCGTCCGCCCCGTGCAAAATTTTGTGCAGGGCAATGTTACGGGAATATGTGGAATTTTTGGATGCGTTGCGTTTGTACAGCAATACGTCTTCCCTTGCAGGGACGTACACCACAGTACACGTCGATACCGCTTGCATTGTGCGGAAAACCCGCTGTGCTTCGACATAGTCCGCAGTTACATACAGCGCAAACTGTTCGGCATTTGCCGCAACAAAAGGTTTTTCGTTCGGCTGCACGCCAAAAGCCGCGATTTTGTTGTAATCGCGGTGGTCGGTCAACAATTGATTGTACGCTTGGGCGTTGTTTACCCTGTCAAAAAATTTGTACATAATGTTTAATTAGTTTAGCACATTACGAAAAAATTGTAAACGATATAAAGATTTACATTATTTTAAAATTATGGTAAAATACGAATATAAAATTATTTTTAAACAAAAAGGTGCAAATGTATTTGATTGTAGGGTTAGGCAACCCCGAAAAAAAATATTTTAATACTTTCCACAACGTCGGGTTCATGTGTGTAGACAAACTTGCCGAAAAGTTGGGAACGGAATTTAACAAGGCGGAATGCAAGTCCGTAACGGCACATACACGTGTAAACGGACAAAAGGTGATAATAGCCAAACCTGTAACGTATATGAACTTGTCGGGACAAGCCGTAGTTGAACTTACCAACAAGTACAAAATAGAAAAAGGCAACTTGATTGTTGTTTACGACGACGTAGACATACCGCTAGGCAACGTACGCATACGCAAGGACGGTTCGGCAGGAACGCACAACGGTATGCGCAATATAGTTCAACTGCTTGGCACAACGGACTTTCCACGAGTGCGCATAGGCATAGGCAAGGATACGCCGATGAAACTAATGGATTACGTACTGTCGCAAATTACCGATGACGACTGCGCACTGCTTAGCCCCACAATCGAACACGCCGCAGCCGCGCTAAGCGAATTTTGCAACGGCGAACCGTTTGAACAAATAATGCAACGGCATAATGTTAAATAAATAGCAAACTAGCAAACAAAAAACTCACGAACTAAATCGTGAGTTTTTTATTTTATATCGCGTAAAATTTCAAGAATGCTCGATAAATCATTACAAATTTTTTGCAAACGTATTTCCATAGTATAATGAATATTTAATTTTTTCAATTCATACGGCAACCATAAGTCGCAAGCGTTGTCATTTTTAACGTGTTTTTTCGAAAGCGTTTTGGAAATATTAATATTAATACATCGTCCCTGTCGAGTAGGACTATACGTGCGGTCGCAACCTATAACATAATAACGTTGAAAATACTTGCAATTAGAGCATTTTTCTGCGTTATTTTTTTCATCCATAATTCAATTTTCCTATTATTTATTCTTAGATAAAGTGTTTTTTAATATTGTGCAATAATCTTACAAAAACACTACGATTTGCATTTTACTACAAATAAACAAAAATGTCTTAACTTCTACATTATTGTAGAAAGAATTTTTTTAACTATAACACATCGCCGAACATACAAAAAAATACGGGAATCAGCAATGTTAATTTGAGCCGTTGGAAAAGCGGTAAAGTTTTGCCTAGCATTGCCTTTTGCGAACAACTTGCAGATTACTACGGTATAAGCATTGACGAATTGGTCGGACACGAACATAATAAATAACTTATTAAAAAATCGGAATACTACACTTTGTTAAAATTATACAAACCCATAAAAGCAAAAAAATAAAAACCCGTTTTGACGTAAAATTCTTATAAGTCAATACGGGTTATTTTTAAGTAAAATATTCGTCGGTTGCCCATTTGATAACGTTTGTATCTATATATTCCCAAATACGCAAATAGTCTTGCTCGTTACGTATAATATGATCATAAAAAGATGTTTGCCATATATTAAAGCCTATTTGATTGTTGACAAGTCTTTTGTAATATCCTATAATGCCCTACAATCGATTCGTAGGGCGTGGCGTCCCCGACACGCCGCCTTTCGAATTATTGAAACGCAGTATCATATGTATATGATTAGGCATAATTATGTATTTGTCTACTTTAACGCCTGTGTAATATTCCTTTACGGATTGCAAATACTTTTCAACAATTTTGCAGTAATTCGAAAGCGTTGCAACGAATGCAGAAGTTACGTCTATTTGCGGAGCGCAAGAGTCTGCGCTCCCTACGGAATTAATTTGTCCAAGTACGCATTTCCTGTCCTTTGTACATATAGTTACAAAGTAATAACCGTAGGAGTTGTAATCGTAATTTATCAAGCGTAACCTTTTTCTATTTGGCTTTTCTTCCATTTTTATATTAAATTAACGTTTTGCCCTTTGCTACTATTTTAACAGTTCGGTTGCAAGCATAGCAATGTCGGCGCGGTTTTTGTCGCTTAAAGCGGATGTGATTGTAACGGTCGGTTCGACGAATGTAATGTTTTTACTTTTTTCGAACATCGTCTTGATCACCCTTGCCGCATTGGGCGCCCAACTGCCGTTTTCGATAATACCGATTGTACGGTTTTGGTAATTGCGTTCCGTAAGGTTTTCGACAAACCGACGCATAAAGGGGAATATATCCATATTGTAAGTGGTTGTAGCCAACACAAGTTTGCCGTACTTAAATGCGTCTTCGACGTTTTCCGCCATATCGCTGCGCGCCAAGTCCGTTACGACGACTTTTGCGCAGCCTTGCTTTTTAAGTTCGTCCGCAAGCAGTTCGACGGCTTGTTTGGTGTGTCCGTAAACGGACGTATACGCAATTACTACGCCGTCGCGCTCAACGCCGTAACTGGACCAAATGTTGTAAAGGTTTATGTAGTAACCCAGATTTTCACTCAAAACAGGTCCGTGCAAGGGACAAATTGTTGCAATATCCAAAGCGGACGCTTTTTTAAGCAGTGCTTGAACTTGCATTCCGTACTTGCCGACTATGCCGAAATAGTAACGTCTTGCTTCGCACGCCCAGTCTTCGTCAACATCCAATGCGCCGAATTTGCCGAAGCCGTCGGCAGAAAACAACACCTTGTCGGTTGCGTCGTACGTTACCATAACTTCCGGCCAGTGTACCATTGGTGCAAAAACAAACGTCAAGTTGTGTTTGCCGAGCGACAACGTTTGATTATCCGCAACGGTTAAAGTGTTTTTAACAAAACCTTCGCCGAAGTAGTTTTTTATCATACTAAACGTTTTTGCATTGCCCACTACCGTAGCGTCGGGGTAAACCTGCAAAAATGTTGCAATGTTTGCCGAATGGTCGGGTTCCATATGCTGTACGATTAAATAATCGGGCTTTTTGCCGTTACACGCCTTTGCAATATTGGCAAGCCACTGCTTGCCGAAATTTTGGTCGACACTGTCCATTACGGCAATTTTGTCATCCAAAATAACGTAACTGTTGTACGCCATTCCGTTTGGAACGTCGTACATACCTTCGAACAAATCTATTTGATGATCGTTTACGCCCACGTATTTGATATCGTTAGTAATTTTCATAAAACACTCCCATATATACTTTTTGCGACAAAATTATCTCATAAACCGAAACATTTGTCTAATCATTTCAACTACAAAATTATCTCGCCGTCTAAACATATTATTTTTTCAATATTGCTTTGATAATTCCAACCATTCATTTTAACAATATCATTCCATTGTGCAACCGTACCCAAATAAGTTACAGAATGTAAAGAAGAACAATTATAAAAGCATTGACTACCAATACTTTTAACACCAGTAGAAATATTGATTTTTTGTAAATTTACACAGTTAAAAAACGCATCATCATTGACAGATACTATATTGTGAGGAATACTTATAGATGTCAATTCACTTGCCATAAAAGCACCTTCGCCTATACATAAAACTTTATCATTTATAGGAATAGAACTTCTAATATTTCCGCTCACGATTGTTTTAGTAGATTTTTCTATTAAACATTCATTCTGCACAAAATAATGATCGCCATCAAAAATATTTAGGATTGCTCCATCGGAAAAAACCTTTTTACCGATTTTTTCTATATTAACGGGAAGATCAAACCGTCCATTGCATTTACCAAAAGCATAATCATCAATCTGCTTTAATTCTTTTGGCAATTTTAAATTAATATCACCGCAATTCCAAAACGAACAACGCTTTATTGTACGAATTTTGCTACTGCTCAAATCTATTTCTTTTAACTGACTGCAATCATAGAAAGCACTTTCGCCTATTCTCAATACATTTTTCAAATTAATTGTAGATAACGAACTACAACCATAAAACGCATATTTTTGAATAAACTTGCAACTCGACGGCAAGTCAACGGATTGCAGTTTTGTACAATTCGCAAAAGCACAATTATCTATTTCAAGAGTTGTTAAAGATTTTTTAGTATCCGATTGTATACAATTAAAATCTTGTTCTTTAACATTTTGTATTTCATTATCGCTCACCGCCTTAACAGAGACGTTATCTTTCCATTTAACATTAAATATAAGTAATGGCGGTTTTTCCAGTCGCAATATTTTTTCCGCTTTGTGTTCGGCAGATTGCGAATACGGCAAATACAACACATCGTCGTTAAACGTTTGGGCTATAAAGTTGTATTTATCGGCGGGAATTTGCGCGCCGCTGGAAATCATTATATCCAGCATTTGCCTTGCGGAATACGACTTGCCGTCATTCATAGGCAAATTGATTGTAAGGCACGATTTGCCGCACTGTTTTGCAAATTCGATTTCCTTGTGTATTGCGGGGGAAAGCAACGAGTTTTCGCTTACATAAAACACCACACCCGCACAACGGGACGGACGGATATACTTTTCGGCGGTTCGCTCCCAGCTTTCACCGGCGGGCATTGCCCTATCGTACCAAATGTTTACCCCTTCCGCTTGCAAAGCGTAAATATCCGAATAAACTTGTTTGTAATCCTTGTGCGAATAACTTATAAAGTAGTAATCGCTTGGGTTGTCCGCCACTGGCGGAAGATACTTTAACGACAAGTCGTCCAACGCGACGGACTGCATTATGCCTTCTATTTTTTTATTTATGTCCAAACCCATATAAACCGCCTTTACATAACAGTTTTGATTGTAATTTACGCCGATATTTAAAAGCCAACCGCTATTGTAAAATAATTATCTCATATATCATAATCTTTGTCTAGCCCTATTTAGTTGCAAAAAACTTGACCACGCAGACAGAGATATATTAACGCTTAGCAACATATCTGTAATGCGGCATATCTACGTCTTTGTAGTGCTTAACCCGGCAGTCGGTTTTAGTCATTCCGTTTTTTAAAGCAACGTTTTGCGAAGCAATATTGGTGTCGCGGATTATCGAACACACTTCGTCCGCTTGCAGAACTTCAAAGGCATATTTTTTGCAAGCCTTTGCGGACTCGATTGCATAGCCGTTGTGCCAATATGCGCGGTTAAAAAGATAGCCTATTTCAAGCACTTCGCCGCCAGATCGGAAGAGCGTCGTGTAGGGAAAGAGT
>CARAIG010000076.1 GCA_948938605.1 uncultured Eubacteriales bacterium | reverse complement strand
TGGAGGATAAAATATGTCAATTAAGATTACATTACCTGATGGAAGCGTAAAGAGTTTTGATAAGCCTGTTACTTGCTTGCAAGTTGCCGAAAGCATTTCGCAGGGGCTTGCGCGCAACGCCGTCTGTGCCGAAGTTGACGGAGTTATGTGTCAGTTGTCCAAAGTTATTGACAGCAACGCTGCGTTTAAAGTGTTTACGCTTAAAAACGAAGAAGGTTTAGCAGTGCTCAGACATTCGACGGCGCACTTGATGGCGCAGGCAATATCCCGTATTTGGAAAAATGCCAAATTTGCAATAGGACCGTCAATTAAAAACGGTTTTTATTACGATATTGACTTTGAAGGTGCGCAAATTGCCCCGGAAGACTTAGATAAAATCGAAGCGGAAATGAATAAAATCGTCAAGGAAGATTTGCCTATTGTCCGCGAAGAAATGTCTCGCAGCAGTGCAATTGAATTTTTCAAAAAGCACGGCGATTGGTACAAAGTGGAAATATTGTCCGAATTGGATGCAGATACCGTATCGCTTTACCGTCAAGGCGATTATGTCGATTTGTGCCGCGGACCGCACATGACATCTACGGGAAAACTTAAAGTGTTTAAACTTACAAGCATTGCCGGCGCGTATTGGCGCGGGGATACTAAAAACAAAATGCTGACACGTATTTACGGAACGGCATTTGAAAAGAAGGCGGAATTGGACGAGTATATTGCGCGTTTGGAGGAAGCTAAACGACGCGACCATAGAAAGTTGGGCAGGGAACTCGATTTGTTCGATATTTTCGATGAAGGACCCGGTTTTCCGTTTTTCTTCCCCAAAGGAATGATTTTGCGTAATCAACTGGAAAGTTTTTGGCGCGAAGAACATACAAAGGCGGGATATGAAGAAGTTAAAACTCCGATGATCCTTAATCAAGAATTGTGGCACCGCAGCGGACACTGGGATCACTACAAAGACAATATGTACGTAGTTAAAATCGATGACGAAGATTACGCAATTAAGCCTATGAATTGCCCCGGCGGAATGTTGGCATACAGACGTAAACCGCACAGTTACCGCGACTTGCCCGAACGTATGGCGGAGTTGGGACTTGTTCACCGTCACGAATTATCCGGTGCGTTGCACGGACTTATGCGCGTTAGATGCTTTACACAGGACGATGCTCATATCTTTATGACGCCCGAACAGATTGAAAGTGAAATTGAAGGCGTTGTAAGGCTTATAGACGGCTTTTACAGTGTGTTCGGCTTCAAGTATAAGTTGGAACTTTCTACCCGTCCCGAAGACAGCATGGGCACAGACGAACAATGGGAAACTGCGACTAACGCCCTTGAAAGAGCGTTGAATACTTTGGGCAAAAAGTACGAAATAAATGAAGGCGACGGTGCGTTTTACGGACCCAAAATCGACTTCCATTTGGAAGACAGTATCGGACGCACCTGGCAGTGCGGAACAATACAGTTAGACTTCCAAATGCCCGAACGCTTTGATCTTACTTACGTTGGGCAAGACGGCGAAAAACACCGTCCCGTTATGATTCACCGCGTAGTATTCGGCAGTATCGAACGCTTTATTGCAATTTTGACCGAACACTATGCCGGTGCATTCCCCTTGTGGCTTGCTCCCGAACAAGTTAAAATTATACCAATCTCGGAAAATCAAATAGAGTACGCCCATTCGGTATGCGACAAATTATTGGCGCAAGGCATACGTGCCGACGTCGACGACCGTAACGAAAAAATGGGATACCGCATCCGCGAAGCGCAACTTCAAAAGATACCCTATATGTTGGTACTTGGCGAAAAGGAACGCGAGTCGGGTTCTGTCGCTGTCCGTAACCGTAAAAACGGCGATCAGGGCGTAATGAGTTTTGACGATTTTGCTGCAAAACTCGCAAAGGAAATTGCGGAAAAATCTTCCGATATGTAACTGTAAAAAAGATAATATATATTTGCTTTAATCGTTTGACAAAGAGCAGTCGGTTTGCTATAATAAATGCATAGTAAAGCAGAAGCGCCACTTCTCACCGCCGAATATTAGGTTTGTCGGTTTGTCAATACGTTTAAAACGCCCCAATCGGGCGTAGTATAAGTGTGGTGTTTTTGCAATGCCACACTTTTTTATTGTCGTAGGAGGATACGGTTATTAATAGAGATAAGGAAAAGGAACTTCAAATTAACGGTCAAATTAGAGACAAGGAAGTTCGTTTAATAGGCAGCGACGGTCAGCAACTCGGCATTTATTCGGCTTACGAAGCGCAACGGATTGCCGATGACGAAGGTTTGGATTTGGTTAAAATAGTACCGAACGCTCAACCGCCTGTATGCAAAATTATCGATTACAGCAAGTACAAGTACGAGCAAAGCAAAAAAGAAAAGGAAATGAAGCGTAACCAAAAAGTTATAGAAATTAAGGAAGTATGGCTTTCTATGACTATCGACATAGGCGACCTTAATACTAAGGCGAATATTGCGCGTAAATTTCTTAAAGACGGCAACAAGGTTAAAGCAACAATCCGTATGCGCGGCAGACAGCAAGCCTACGCAAGTCAAGGCGTCGAAGTTATGCGCCGTTTTGCTGAAATTTTAGCCGACATTGCAAAAATAGATAAACAGCCTGTTACGGAAGGCAGAAACATATCGATGTTTCTTGCTCCGTTAAATTAGTAAAATAATCATTTGGAGGACAAATTTATGCCTAAACAAAAATCACATAGCGCATCTAAAAAAAGATTTGTCGTGTTAAAAAGCGGCAAAGTTAAACGCGCACAATGCAACAAAAACCACAAACTTGGCAAAAAGACAACCAAGAGAACACGCAACCTTCGTAGCACTGCTTATGTCGACAAGACAAAGGCTAATACTATCAAGAGTATGTTGCCGTACTAATAGGGGAGGGTTAAATCATGAGAATTAAACGTGGTGTAAACGCAGTTAAAAAACGTAGAAAGATACTTAAAGCTGCCAAAGGTTATTTTGGTCTTAAATCAACTAACTACCGCATTGCCCGCGAAGCGGTAATGAAGAGCGGCAATTATGCGTACGTAGGACGTAAACTCCGCAAACGCGATATGAGAAGTTTGTGGATTGCCCGTATCAGCGCGGCAGCAAAAGCAAACGGTTTGTCGTACAGCAAACTTATCCATGGTTTGAAAGTAGCCAATATCGACCTTAACAGAAAGTCGCTTGCGGAAATTGCTGTTAGCGATCCTGCAACTTTTGCTCAACTTACTCAAACTGCAAAAGCAAACTTACAATAATATGCAAATTGCAAGGGGACTTTTTGTCAAAAGTCCTTTTGTATTTTAGGGAAAAACAATGCTAATTACGTCAGTCGACAATTTAAAAGTGGCGGAAGTAGTTAAACTTGCTGATAAAAAGTACAGGAAGTCAATGTCTCGCTATGTAATAGAAGGCGCAAGACTTATTGCCGATGCTATAAAAAACGGCGCCGATATAGTATCCGTTTTTGTATCCGAAAGCGTAGCGGCAAATTTTAATTACGACAATCAAATAATTGTCACCGACAAAGTGTTTGCCAAAATGAGCGATACTGTTAACAGCCAGGGCATTTTAGCCGTTGTCAATAAAAAGGTCGGATGCCGAAATGTCGCAAAAGGCAATTGCTTGGTTTTTGACGGATTGCAAGATCCCGGAAACGTCGGAACGTTAATGCGTACTGCGGTTGCGTGCGGTTTTAGCGATATTTATGCTGTAAACTGTGTGGACATTTATTCGCCTAAGGTGTTGCGTTCGGCAATGTCGGCACACTTTTGCTTAAATTTGCACGAAAGCAACAGTTTATCGGAAGTTTTTGAAAGTTTAGACGGCTTTGAAATTATCGCTTGCGATATGTCAGGGGAAAGCGTTTTTAAACGTAAGTTCGAGAATAATGTTGCATTGGTTTTGGGTAACGAAGGCAACGGGTTGTCCCAATACTCTAAATCCAATGCCGATTACTGTGTATCGCTTCCTATGGAAAACGGTTTTGAGTCGCTTAACGTTGCGGTTGCCGGTAGCGTAATTATGTATCAAGTTTTTTCACAATCACTTAAATAACGGAGGTATTTATGTCCGGTCACAGCAAATGGAATAACATAAAAAATAAAAAAGCTAAGGGGGACGCGGCGCGTTCGAAGATATTTACTAAAATAGGTCGTGAAATTGCCGTTGCAGTTAAAGCGGGCGGTGCTGATCCCGATACTAACAGTAAATTGTACGATATAGTACAAAAAGCAAAGGCAAATAATATGCCTAACGACAATATTACGCGCAGCATTAAAAAAGCAAGTGGCGAATTGTCTGCTGTCGATTACTTTGAAATTATGTACGAAGGTTATGGTATAGGCGGCAGCGCGGTAATAGTAGAATGCCTTACCGACAACAAAAACCGTACAGCCGGCGACGTTAGGTGCGCATTTGACAAAAACGGCGGAAGTTTGGGACAAACTAACTGCGTAAGTTATATGTTTGACCATCGTGGGATTGTCGTTGCGGAAAACTCAATTAACCTTGATGAAGATTCGGCGTTTGAACTTGCAATCGAAGCGGGGGCGGACGATGTGTCGATTGAGGACGGAATGGTGGAAATGACTTGTGACGTTACGGCGCTTGCAAGCGTGCGCGATGCGGTAGTGGCAAAAGGATTGAACCTTATCTCTGCCGAAATGAGTTGGTTGCCGCAAACGATGGTAACGCTCGAAGGCGACAACCTTGTAAAATTCCAACGTATGCTTGATGTTTTGGAAGATAACGACGACGTTCAAAACGTTTTCCATAACGTAGCATTGCCCGACGATGAGGAAGAATAGTTCGGCTGTATTATTAGCAAAATAAATTTTTATAAATAAAGCGCAGGATTTTGTAATATTTCCTGCGCTTTGTATTTTTTTGATTGTTTAATAAAATTGCAATTTAAAAAAGGAAACTGACAGGTGCGTCAATTTCCTTTTAATTAACATTTTTATTTTAGATACTAATCTTCGTCGTTTGCGCACAAAAGCAAGATGCCCGCTATCATATTGACAAATATCAAAGTGCATACTTTAATGCCTGTGCCGACAGGTTCGTGATTTTTGGATTTATTATGTACCGATATTGTTAACGGCAAAGTCCAAGCCAAAGGTATGCAGCAGCAAAGTATTATTATGATGGGAATTATAAGTAATTCCGCCGTAGCAGTTGCTATTGCAGGGATGAGAAAAATCAATCCGTAAAGCAATCCGATAGCAGGCGTTGCCACGCAGCTGATTATCATAAACACTTTGGCAATTGTAATCAATGTGTCGGAATTGCTTTTGGTGCTAGATTGTGCTGGTTTTTGTTGTTCTAAGCTACGTCCGCAGTGAACGCATATTACGGCATCTTCGTGAATTTCCGAACCGCAATGTTGACAATATCTCATATTAACGCTCCTTATCGATTTACTTATTATCGGACGGCATACAAAGCATTAAAATGCCTGCAATTATGTTGACAAACAATAGTGTGCAAATTTTAAATCCCGTACCTACGGATTCGTTATTTTTAAGTTTGCGGCTGTAAATAATAGTCATAGGAATGCACCAAGCAAGGGGAAGCAAACCGCAAACGATTCCGATTATAGCAATAACCGTATTGCTTGATAACAAGTCTAAAACTTGTGACAATACCGATAAGGGTGTTCCTACGCAACCGAGTATCATAAATATCAGTGCTATTTTACCCAAATTGGATTTGTTTGCCGACTTTTCCTTTCCGTCGTTGGTTGCGCATCCGCAATGTACGCAGATGACTGCATCGTCTTCGATTTCTGCTCCGCAGTGTTGACAGTATTTCATTTCTAACCCTCCATTAAAATTTGTTATTCGTTATCTGATAAGCAAAGCAACAAAATGCCTGCAATGGTGTTGACGAAAAGTAAAGTACAAACTTTAAGTCCTACACCGATAGGTTCGTTGTTATCCATTTTGCGTTTAATTGAAATCGTCATGGGAATACACCATGCCAGCGGAATTATTAACCAACCGATAGATATACAACCTAAAATTAAAAAAATCAAAATAATAGTTTTCATTGTCGATTGATCGTTTGACGATTTCTTTTCGTTTGTAACCGGACATCCGCAGTTTACACACACAACGGCATCGTCGTTAATTTCTGTTCCGCAATGCGAACAAAACTTCATAATTATTTACTCCTTTTTCTTTTTAGTATAGCATTACAGCCCCGTTTGTCAAGCGAATTTTGTAGAAACATCGGTTTTTTATTAATATATTAATTATAATAATAATTATTTATGCTCAAATTACTTTTTACTGCCTAGTCTGTGTACTTAATAAATTTCGTTGTTATACTTATTGTTAAAAACAAATTCGGTAATATATATCTATATTAATTTTAGTTACGCTTGACTTTTGACAGCTTTTGCTTTATTCTTGTATAAAAGGATTTTAACATATGAAAAGAGTTATTGGATTTGACCCCGGTTTGGCAATAGTCGGTTACGGCATAATGGATTACGACGATTTTAACCACAAAACATTAGTAGACTACGGAGTAATAAGGACTCCTAAGGAAGAAAGCTTTCCTGTGCGCCTTGCCTTGGTATATAAGGGCGTAACGGAACTGATTGAAAAGTATCAGCCTACGGAAATTGCCGCCGAAGAATTGTTTTTTAATACTAATATTACTACGGGTATAAACGTATCTCACGCAAGGGGGGTATTATTGCTTGCTGCGGTTCATCATTGCGGTAATTTATACGAATACACGCCCTTGCAAATTAAGCAAGCAATGACCGGTTACGGCAGAGCAGACAAAAGGCAAATTCAGGAAATGGTTCGAATGTATTTGGGACTTGAAAAAATCCCCAGACCGGACGACGCCGCCGACGCGATAGCCGTCGCTTTGACGCACATTCAAACGGGCGGTTTAACCGATAAGTTTTCTATTAAATAGGAGTTTTCAATGTACAATTATTTATACGGCGAAATTATTGAAATAATCGGCAATGAAGTTGTAATCGACGTAAACGGCGTTGGGTATGAACTTGGCGTATCAAACTATACTGCTGCGGAATGTAAAATCGGGCAAAAGCAAAAATTGTATACCTATTTACAAGTAAAAGAAGACGGAATGTCGTTGTTCGGTTTTGCAACAGCGGAAGAAAAGAGTATGTTTTTAAGGCTTATATCCGTTTCGGGAGTAGGATGTAAAGTTGCATTGGCGGTACTTTCGGGAATGGATAGCAACAGCCTGGCTATTGCGATATTCAACGGTGATACTAGTTTGCTTACCAAGATAAAGGGACTTGGTAAAAAAACAGCGGAACGGCTTGTTTTGGAACTTAAAGAAAAAGTTGTGGTGGATGCTAATGCAGTGGATTTGCCGATACTTGGCAATTTTGACGCACCGTTAACTAAGGAAGCGCAAAATGCCGTAGCAGTATTAATATCTTTGGGTAAAAGTCAAGCAGACGCCGAAAAGTTGGTTGAAGCTGCAAGTAAGCTAGGGGCGACAACTGCCGAAGAACTTATTAATATGGCTTTTAGAATTAACTGATTATTGAACAGGATTGATATATGGAAGAGCAATTATTTACAAGCACATTGACGGAAAAGGAGCGCGATACCGAAAATATTCTCCGTCCGAAATCGTTTCCCGATTATGTCGGACAAGAAAAGGTAAAGGAAAATTTATCAGTTTACATAAAAGCCGCTTTGTCGCGCGGTGAAAGTTTGGATCACGTTTTATTGTACGGTCCGCCCGGATTAGGCAAAACTACGCTTGCGCATATTATTGCAAATGAAATGGGCGTGCCTATTACAATAACCAGCGGATCGGCAATTCCCGGTAAATTCGATTTGTCTGCAATATTATCTAAACTTAAACCCAACGAAATTTTGTTTATAGACGAAATTCACCGTCTAAACAGTAGTTTGGAAGAAATACTGTATCCTGCTATGGAAGATTATCGATTGGATTTTGTTGTGGGAAAAGGTCCCAGTGCAACAAGCGTCAATATTAAGTTGGAACGGTTCACTTTAATCGGTGCTACGACCAAAGCGGGTAATTTGGCTGCGCCGTTGCGCGACCGTTTCGGTATGCAAATGCGCTTGGTATTGTATACGCCGGAACAGTTGCAAAAAATTGTTATAAAATCTGCAAAAAAATTAGGCACAGAAATAGAAGACGACGCAGCATACGAAATTGCCCGTCGCAGCCGCGGGACTCCGCGTATTGCCAACCGCTTGTTAAAGCGCGTGCGCGACTTTGCCGAAGTGTTGGGAAACGGCGTTATCACAAAAAAGGTGAACGATCACGCTATGCAAGTTATGGAAGTGGACGAACTTGGACTTGACGCTGTCGACAAGAATATACTTAACGCCATTATAGATAAATTTAGCGGCGGTCCCGTAGGCGTAGATACGATAGCTTCCGCAACGGGCGAGGACGCTGCTACTATCGAAGACGTTTATGAACCGTATTTACTGCAACTCGGTTTTATTGCGCGTACGCCCAGGGGACGTATATGTATGCCGAACGCATATAAGCATTTAGGCAAAAAGATTAGTAAGGAGCGTATGGAAGCGTTGGCTATTTATGTCGACGAAGATACTGACGATGAAAACCAGTGATTTTTATTATGACTTGCCCGAACAATTAATTGCGCAAACGCCCGTTGAACCGCGCGACAGTTCGCGTTTGCTTGTATACCGAAGGGATACTAAGACGGTGGAGCATAAACATTTTTACGATATAGTCGATTATTTGCGTGAAGGCGATGTTTTGGTGGTTAACAACACAAAAGTGTTGCCTGCACGAATATACGGACACAAGGAAGGAACAGGCGGTAAAATAGAGTTTTTGCTGTTAAAACGTCTAGATATGACCCATTGGGAAGTCATTTTGAAACCGGGGCGTATTGCAAAAGTCGGTACAACATTTGTTTTTTCGGATAAACTCAAAGCGCAAGTCGAAAGCATAGGCGAAGACGGTAGCAGGATTGTTAACTTTATTTATGACGGCGTATTCGAAACGTTACTTGCGGAAATTGGCGAAATGCCTTTACCGCCGTACATTAAGGAAAAACTGAACGACAAAACTCGTTACAATACCGTATACTCTAAGATTGACGGATCTTCCGCTGCGCCGACGGCGGGATTGCATTTTACTGATTCGTTGATAGAAAAAATTAAAGCAATGGGGGTGGAATTTGTCGAAGTTTTGTTACACGTCGGTTTGGGAACATTCCGTCCCGTTAAAGTTGATGACGTTACGCAACACCATATGCACAGCGAATATTATGCCGTTTCTCAATCGGCGGCTGACGCGATTAACAAGGCTAAAAGCGAAGGCAGGCGTATTATCTGTGTGGGCACAACAAGCGTAAGAACGCTCGAAAGCGCCACAGACGGGCAAGGATGTTTGACAGAGTGTAGCGGAAATACCGAAATTTTTATTTATCCGCCTTACAAATTCAAAGTTGTAGACTGCCTGATAACTAACTTCCATTTGCCGGAAAGTACTCTTATTATGCTTGTTTCGGCATTATGCAGTCGGGAAGAAATTTTGAATGTTTACAAAACAGCCGTAAACGAAAAGTACCGCTTTTTTTCATTCGGCGACGCTATGTTGATTTTGTAAGAATGTAAAGGAAAATAATGAAACAGTTTAGTTACGAATTAATACATATAGACAAACATACGGGGGCGCGTGCCGGAGTGTTTCATACTCCGCACGGCGATATCGAAACTCCCATTTTTATGCCTGTGGGTACGGCGGCAACGGTAAAATCGTTGCTTCCCAGTACAATTAAAGAGCTTGGAACGCAAATTTTACTGTCTAATACTTACCACCTGTATTTGCGTCCCGGCAGCGATATTGTTAAAAAAGCCGGCGGTTTGCATAAGTTTATGAATTGGGATAAACCGATACTTACCGATAGCGGCGGGTTTCAGGTGTTTTCACTTGGCGATTTACGCAAAATAACCGAAGACGGAGTAACTTTTGCTTCGCACATAGACGGCAGTAAACACGTTTTTACTCCCGAAAGCGTTATGCAAACCGAACACGATTTGGGTGCGGATATAATTATGGCATTCGACGAATGTTCTACTTACGGCGCTACGCATGAATATGCTCGTCAAGCAATGAACCGTACTCACCGTTGGTTGGACAGATGTGCAAAAGCGCACACAAACGGCAGTCAAATGCTTTTTCCCATTATACAGGGTAATATGTATGCCGATTTGCGCTTGGAATCGGTAAAATTTGTACGCGATTATGCCGAATGCGGCATTGCTGTCGGCGGGCTGTCGGTGGGCGAACCGTCCGACGTTATGTACAAAATGATGGACGAAATCCGTCCGTATCTGCCCGAAAATATGCCGCATTACTTAATGGGCGTTGGTACTCCCGATTACTTATTGGAAGGAATTGAACGCGGAATAGATATGTGCGACTGCGTGCTTCCTACAAGAATTGCACGCAACGGTACTGCTATGACTTCGCAAGGAAAAGTTGTTGTGCGTAACGGTTGTTATAAGGAGGATTTTACTCCGCTTGACGCCGAATGCGATTGTTATTGCTGTCGCAATTTTACAAAAGCGTATTTACGCCATTTGGTAAATTGCAAGGAAATACTCGCCGCCGAATTGTTGTCTATACACAACATACGCTTTTTGCTTAATTTGGTTAAAGGTGCGCGTGAAGCGATATTGACCGATACTTTTGCGGATTATAAACGAGAATTTTATGCAAAATACTACAAAAAATAATGTAAACTTAAATATAGTTGAATTACTTTATTGAATAATAGTATTGCAATTTGTAAAAAAATACTGTATAATATATAAGTAAACGTTTTAAAGTTGCATTGTGATGAGGTTTGTTCCCTCAAAGGAGAATAGTATGTTAATGAATTTAATTGCCTTTTTCGAGGGCGAAAGTGAAACTCCGACAAATAATGACGGTTGGATAATGTGGGTTATTGCAGGCGTTTTGATCGTTGCAATGGTTTTAATGATGATTTTGCCGCAACGCAAACAAAAGAAACGTCAACAAGAAATGATGTCGAAATTAGGCGTCGGCAGTATCGTTACCACAATAGGCGGAATCGTCGGCGAAGTAGTGGAATTGGATGACAAGCATATTTGGTTAGTTACCGGTTCAGGCGAAAATAAATGCTCGATGCAATTTTTACGTCAAGCAATTCATTCTATTGAACCTGCACCCGGCTCTCCCGAAGCGGTTGCCGAGCAAGAAGCTAAAAGCGAAGCGGACGAAGTAGACGAAATTAAATAATACAGTACTAAACTAAAACACCTTCGAATATAATTTATTAGTATTCGGAGGTGTTTTTGTATGGAAGCTAGCGTAAGAAAGTCATTAATTTTGCAGTCTCTTAAAGCGGGTATATTATCGCTGGTATTTTCGTGTATCGGCGTATTGTTACTTGCTTTAATTGCCAAGTTGTGCAATATAAGCGATAACATTTTGCCGATAATTAACCAGGTTTTAAAAGTTATTGCGGTGGTTATAGGTACTGTAATATCGGTTAAAGACGAAAAATTTTTGGTTAAAGCAATAATCGGCGCAGTGATTTTTTGGTTGTTGTCTTTTGTTGTGTTCGCTGTTTTGGGCGGTCAGTTCCATATCGGACAGATTGCATTGGATTTGGGATTAGCACTGATTGCGGCAATTATCGTTGCTGTTATAAAAAGTCGTAAAGCAGCGTAAATAAATTAATTGTATTTTGAATGTTGGGTTCGGCAAATATTTGTCGAACTCAATTTTTTTTACTTAAAAGGAAAAAAGTAATGTAAAATATCTAAAATATGTTCAAATTGGGCATATCTTTGTTATCTGTGTCGAAAAAAAACCTAAAATTAATTGACTATTTTATCAACTACCATTATAATAGAATGGTTAAGTTAGGTATAAGTCAAGGAGGCTCACAATGACAAAAAAGACGTCCATCGTATTATTGTCCGTAATTACAGTACTTGTACTGTTTTTCGGCATATTTGCGTTTATTTTAGATGGACAACCCATAGGCATAAACGATTACCACAGTGCATACGGTCTTATTCAAAAAAGCGGTATGTTTGGTGATACTATTGCGGCTTCGTACAAATTGGATGAAGAAGCTAATGCCCAAGAAATTATTAAAATTCTTAAAACAAGATTGCAAAATATTTTTGCTTATTACAGCGTAGATATAACTGAAAAAGACAATATAGTTACAATTAATTTGCCTAAGTCGTCTTATTCCAAAGCCGGCGAAGGCGAATCTACGTCAACGGTAGATACAAGAGTTTTGTCTACAATTACTCAAAACGGTAAATTTGAAATATTAAGTTCACAATATAATTCCAGTTCGAACGAACCTACGTATAGTAAGGATTTGGTTGTTGTAGATCAATCAGGTTTGCGCGGAGCTAGAACACGCAGTTATGCTAATGGCAATAGCAAGGCTAATATTTGTCAAGCTAAAACGACGAGTGAAGGTGCTGAATTAGTTAAGAAAGCAAAACTTACCGAAGGCGCAATGTATTATTGCGCTCTAAATGAAAAAATAAGCAATATAGCCGTTTATCAAAACGGACAATTTCAAATTTACGGTAGCGGTACTACGGAACAAGCGACTGCTATTAACGCTAAGTTGACTGCTAGTATTATTAACGATGGTTTCCTGGATGCAACTATGACTTCTATTGAAAGCCCCGATGTTATAAACAGTACAAGTTGGGTATTTGCAGCAGTTATGGGCGTAATTGTTTTGGGTACTTTTGTATTTATGGCTATACGCTATAAAGTTTTGGGTATTGCGGGCATTTTGTCTCAATTAATTGTTTCGGTTGCGTTTGTTTATGCGCTTGCATATATTTATATATCGATGTTCAATTTATTTGCCGCAATAGCATTAGTTCTTGCATACGCATTTATGACGTTCTTTACTGTATTTACTTTCGAGCGTATTCGTACAAAATCGGAGGAAAAAACTTTTGCAACGGCTGCATATCAAGGCTTCCGTTCTACAAACATTATCAGTCTTATAGCGCATGCGTCATTGCTTGTTTTGGGAATAATTCTTTGGGTTATTCCGACTGCGGTTACTGCACCTATGGGTACAATATTTGTTTACGGTGCGGTATTGTCTTTCGTAGCAACTTTCGGATTGAACAGATTGTTTGTAAAGTTCGTTGAACCGTTTTATGAAACTAGCGGCAAAACATTTGCAAAAAAATAAATTACTATAATTAAGCAACGTTTAACAGCCTTCTAGTTTATATTAGAAGGCTGTTGTGTTTTTATAGGGTAATATGAAACAGAAATATATTAAGCGCCAGTTGTCGGATAAAAGTTCAATAGAGTGGTTAGTCGGCAAAGGTTATCAAATTGAATATGCTGAAATGCTGTCCGCTAGGGGAATATCTGCGGATAATTTCGACAATTATTTTAGCGATACGCCTGTTTTTCATTCGCCGTTTGAAATGGCTAATATGAAGGAAGCTGTTGAAACAATTTCATACGTATTGGAAACGGGCGGAAGTGTGCTTATTTACGGTGACTATGATGCCGACGGACTTACTGCTAGCAGTATTTTGTCGCTGTTTTTTACCGACAACGGCGTAGAAAATACGGTTTTAATACCTACCCGCGACGAAGGATACGGGTTGCACGCCGACAAGGTAATCAGGGCATTTGAGCGTAATTTTTACGATCTTGTAATTACGGTGGACTGCGGAATATCTAACGCCGACGAAGTGAACAGAATTACCGAAGAACTGGGCGTTGAAGTTATTGTTACCGATCACCACGAATTGCCCGAAGTCTTACCAGATTGTGTGTGCGTTAACCCCAAATTGGGCTATCCGTTTCCTTATCTTGCAGGGGCAGGTGTGGCTTGGAAACTGGTTGAAGCGTTATCGGATCGTGAAGTTGCTTCCCGTTACAGCCTGCTTGCAGCAATTGGTACGATAGGCGATATTATGCCTATGCAGGACGAAAACCGCAGTATTGTTAAATTGGGCATTGAAAATTTCAATCACAAAAATTTACAAAAGTTAGCGGAAATATCCAAGTGCAATCATTCGATTAACGCAAACGATATTGCAATGAAAATTGCACCTAAAATTAATGCTGCGGGGCGAGTAGGGTATCCCGAAAAGGCACTGTCTTTTTTGCTTTGTCGTGATAAGATTGATAATAAGCTGTGCGATCAATTGTTGGAATTAAATGACATTCGTAAAAAGATGTTGGATGATATCGTGTCGGAATCGGATACAATGTGCAATGTCGAAACGATATATGACGAGCGTATGACTTTTATTTATAGCGATAAATGGAGTCACGGACTGTTGGGAATAGTAGCTGCGCGTTATAAGGAAAAATACCAACTTCCTGCTGTCGTTATGACTTTGGATGGGGATAATTACGTTGGATCGGCTCGTGGTATCGACACTTTGGATTTGTTTGAAATATTCAATTCCTGCAAGGATTATTTAGTAAAGTTTGGCGGACATAGGGCATCGGTAGGGTTTTCTGTGGCAAAGGAGCGTTTGCAGGAATTCCGCTCGGCTTTGGCTAAATCGTTACGTTCGATTGACGCGGGAAGTTTTGAAAAAGTTTTATACTATGATTTGGATGTCACGAGCGAAACCAAATTATCGGATATTTTGTCTTTGTCTGACAATTTAGAACCATTGCTTCCGCAAGATAAGGTTGTTTGCAGAATTCGCGATGTCGTAAAATTTGCCAATACATTCGGAAAAAACGACGAGCATCTATCCGTAATGCTTGCTTCGGGATTGGAACTAAAAGGCTTTTTTAAATACGGTAAATATGCTCCGTTTATACGTAACGGAGCAAACGTCGATTTGCTTTGTACTTTGGCAATTGACAGTTACTCTAAAAAGATTTGCGGAATTATTGAAGACATTACGTTGGAAAACTCCGTAAATTTTGATGAATTTTACCGATTGAATTTGCTTAAAAACTTTACTCCGTCAAGCGTTAAGTATATTGATGATTGTGAAGTAAGAAAAGTGCTTAATCAGGACAGCGTTTTGGCGGTTTTTAACGACTACGATACGTATTTGTCTTGTGCGGAAAAATACGATTTTGCACAATACTTTGTGGATATATTCTTTGATAACAGTATATCTAACAAAACGGTGGTTGTATCGCCTTTTGCCGATTATAATTATGCAAAATACAATCAAATAGTATATTTTTGCGATAAGGATATTTTTAGACCGATGTCTAATAAAACGCATTATGTTTTGACCGACAGAGCAAATGCCGATTTGTATTTGTTGGATTTAAACCGCGAAATTTGTCTCGATGCATTTAGGGCACTGAAAAATAAAAGTAAGTTTGACAGTGTAAAAAGCGTTTATGACAAGTATCTTTTGGGTAAAATGACTTACGCGCAATATCTTGTGTCGCTGCGTGTATTCGAAGAACTCAAACTAATAACTATTGTCGACAACTATACTGTGACGTTCAATAAAACCGATAAGCAAGATTTAACAAATTCGACTATATACAATTGCTTTGTAAAATAGCGGGGAATAATATGAATTTAGAACAAGAAAAGACGGAAATTACCGTTAAAAATTTTCTGTCAAAAGCCAGACATTGCTTTCATTCGCATGATGTTAAACGTATAGAAGAAGCGTTTACCGTTGCTGTGAAGGCTCACGAAGGACAATTTAGAGCCAGCGGCAGACCGTATATTACGCATCCGACAATTGTTGCCGACATTCTAATTGATATGGGAATGGACGTTGAAACAATTTGCGCAGGGCTTTTGCACGATACCGTCGAAGATACTTATATTACTGATGCGGATTTGCGTAAAGAGTTCGGCGACGAAATTGCCGATCTTGTTGACGGCGTTACCAAATTGGACCGTATTCTTTTTAATTCCAAGGAAGAAGAACAGGCGGAAAACTTGCGTAAAATGTTTTTTGCTATGGCGAAGGATATCCGCGTAATGCTTATTAAACTTGCCGACAGATTGCACAATATGCGCTCCTTGATGTATTTATCGCCCGAAAAACAACAAAAAATTTCCCGCGAAACATTGGATATTATTGCGCCAATTGCCGGCAGATTGGGTATTTCGCCTATCAAGAGCGAATTGGAAGACTTGTGTTTGAGATATTTGGATAACGAAGCGTACCATTCCATTGCCGACGGTATAGCATTGAAAAAGCGTGAGCGCGAAGCAATAGTAGACGCTTTTATCGATGAAGTTAAGCTGCAACTTAAAGATGAAAACATTGACGAATTCGACATATACGGCCGAACTAAACACTTGTATTCCATTTATAAAAAAATGAAAAGGCTTAACCGCACGTTGGATCAAATTTACGATTTAACGGCAGTACGCGTAATTGTGCCTAGTATTAAGGATTGTTATGCCGTATTAGGTTCGATACACGCTAAATGGAAGCCGATTCCCAGTAGATTTAAAGATTACATTGCGGTGCCGAAACCTAATATGTATCAATCATTGCATACGACGGTTATGATAGATTTCGAGGGGCACAATTATCCTATCGAAGTTCAAATCCGTACATTTGAAATGCACAAAATAGCGGAATACGGTATTGCGGCGCACTGGAAGTATAAAGAAGGAGTGAAAACAGACTCGAATATGCAGCAAAATTTGAGTTGGGTTAAGGACGTGATATCGGTTGACGGAAATGCGACTTCCAGTACGGAATATCTTGAAATGGTGCGTCGCAATATTTCCAGCACTAACGAAGTGTATGTTTTTACTCCGTCGGGCGATGTGAAAATAATGACTGCCGGCGCTACTGCATTGGACTTTGCTTATGCGATACACAGTCAAGTGGGAAACAAGTGCGTCGGCATTAAAATAAATAATAAAATAGTGCCGTTCGAAACGGAACTGACAACAGGCGATACGGTTGAAGTGCTTACTAACTCTAATGCAAAGGGACCTTCGCGGGACTGGCTTAAAATAGTTAAAACTTCGTCTGCGAAAGCAAAAATACGTCAGTTTTTTAAACGTGAATTAAAAGACGAATATATTAGAACCGGTAAGTCTATGATTGAACGCGATGCAAAGCACCGCGGTATTGCGCCTTCCGAATTGTTGACTCCTGCGGGGATTCAAGCCGTTTGCCAGCGTTACATGATATCGAACGAAGACGAAATGTACGCAGCGGTCGGGTACGGAAGTTTGTCGCTTACGCAAGTAATGTTAAAACTAATTGCGGAAAATAAGGGGTTAACTGTTGCATCTGTACCGTCGCAGTCGCGACGCAATAAAAAATCGACTGGCAAACACAACAGCGTTATAGTCAAGGGAGTTGAAGATTTACTTGTGCGTTTTTCCCGTTGCTGTTCGCCTGTTCCCGGTGATGAAATTGTTGGTTATATTTCGCGTGCGCGCGGCGTGTGCGTGCACCGTGCAGACTGTCCTGCAATTAAAAACTTGGAAGACGAGCGTCTTGTACATGTTGAGTGGTCCAATATGGATGCGAATACCACTTTCCCCGTTTCAATCGAAGTGCGTTCGGAGGACAAGGGGGATATATTTGCCGAATTAATCAAGGCGGTTGCCAACGAAGGCTTGCCGTTGTTAGCCATTAATGCACGTAAGGACAAAAAGGGTAATGCTTTGGCAACATTGTCAGTTGAAATTTCAAACCATGACCAAGCTTCGCAACTAATGAACAAATTGCGTTCAATACCGGCGGTTATAAGTGTATATCGCGCCAAAGGTTAACTTATGAAGTTATTTACTAATTTTAAATACGCAACCGAGCTCTTGGATGTTGCAAAGTTATTTTTTGCCGATATCGAACAAACTGACGACATAGTTGCATCGGATATCTCAGTTGTCGAAACGGAACAAAATTGCAAAACTGTATATGTCGCCAAGTATAATGATTGTATTGCAAGCAGGACTTGCGATATGGTTGAAAATGAACTTGTTAAAATACGCTATCAAAAGCGTTGTGCAAAAATTGCGCTATACGCAGTTTTGAAACAGAGCACCGGCATCAGTATGCCTTGGGGCAGTCTTACTGGTATTCGTCCGACTAAACTTGCGCGTCAGCTTATAAAGGAAAATTTGGATTGGCAACAGACTTTTCGCGAAGTTTTTGATGTTTCGGATGCCAAAACCGATTTAACTGCCGACATTTTGCAACAGCAGGGAAACCTTGCTAATGTTGACGAAAATTGTGCGGACTTATATATCGGAATACCTTTTTGCGTATCGCGTTGCAGTTATTGTTCGTTTACCAGCGGTGAAATTGAAAGACTTAAAAGGTACGTAGAACCTTATGTCGACGCACTGTGTTTAGATATTAGAAAAACAATACAATTTGCCGCAGAACATAAAATACGGCTTAAAAACGTGTATTTTGGCGGCGGAACTCCAACGTCTTTGTCGGCAGCGCAACTTGATAAGATAATGGAATGTATAACGTTTGAGCCCGATGAATACACAGTCGAAGCGGGGCGTCCCGATACGGTAACCAAGGATAAATTGGACGTTTTTTGCCGTCATGGCGTAAACCGTATATCTGTAAATCCGCAAACATTTAATCAAAGCGTATTGGACGTAATAGGGCGCAAGCATACGGTTAATGATATTTACGATAAATATGAACTTGCAAAACAGTATCAATTTATTATAAATATGGACTTAATTGCAGGGCTGCCTTCCGAAACGTTAGAGATGTTTAGGTTTAGCGTAGACGAAGCAATAAGGCTTGCACCCGATAATATTACGGTACATACATTGGCATTAAAAAAGGGAAGCGTTTTAAAGGAATCGAATTACAGCAACGACGCTAATTCGGTTAAGCAAATGGTAGACTATGCGCATAGGCAATTGTATTCAAACGGATATTTTCCGTATTATATGTATAGGCAAAAGTATATGTCGGATAATCTTGAAAACGTTGGATTTTGCAAACCGAATACCGCCTGTGCGTACAATATCGGCATAATGGAAGAAATTACAAGTATAATGGCGTGCGGAACGGGTGCGATATCCAAAAGAGTTTTTTCGACGGAAGACCGCATAGAACGTGCCGCTAACGCTAAGGATGTAATAACGTATATAGAACGAACCGACGATTATTTATCAAAGAAATTTGAATTATTCAGTAAATGATAGAACGTAAATCTACAATTAAAAAATTAATTGCAATTGGTGTGCTAACGTTGCTTTTTGTAATATTGACGTTGTTGTCCGGCAGCAGCGACGTTTGCGAGTTTTTTGCAACGACTTTTGCGCGGGCGTGGATTTATGTGTTTGGACATATATTCAGCGTTTTGCCGTTTAGTGCATACGAATTATTTTTGATTGCCGCAATAGTTTTAGCAATAGTGTTTGTTGTATATTTATTTGTATTTTGGGTTAAACGCAAGTGGAACAGATTATTGTCAATGACGCTAATTGCCATAATAACCGTATTTACATTTTTAAATATTTATACCGCGACAGCCACAATGACATACAACAGGTGTGAATTGCCTGATGAAATTTATACTAGGTACAGTTCTAATGATTTAACGTTTGACGAGGCGTTGGAACTTGCCAACATTATCATTGACGGGGCAAACGAAGCGTACGAACAAACCGAACATAACTCCGCAGGCAACATTGTTTATCCTTTTAGTTTTGACGAATTGTGTAATATGATGAAGGATGAATATAAGTGTCTTGACAATAAGTATTTTTCATCATATACTCCTTCGGGCAAGCGGATTATCAACAAAACTATTATGAGCGAGTTGCATATTACAGGCGTATTCTTTGCGCCGTTTGGCGAAGCGAACATTAACGGCAATGAAAATAATTTGTATTTGCCGCAAACTTTGGCGCACGAAATTGCGCATTCCAAAGGAGTGATGCGTGAATATCAGGCGGATATCGTGTCGTACTATGTTTTACTGCAAAGTAACAACCAATATTTAAGATACGGTGCGTATGTTAAATGTTTGAGCGCCGCTTTGAATATTGTATCGTTATATCCTGATTCACAATCGGAATACGACAATTTGCAGTCGCGAATTGATGACAGAATCTTTTTGGAACGGAAAAATTACAGTGAATTTTATGGTCAATTTCATCATCTGGACGATTTGGGTGAATTTTTTAACGATTTATACTTAAAATTGCAAAAGCAGCCTGACGGTACGGGAAGTTATGTTAAACCGGGTGAAATAATCGATACGGGCGAAGTTGATAACGACGATAAACCGATAGTGGAAGTTTTGAGTTTTTCGGGAGTGCAAAATTTATTGATTACTATGTATAAACAGGGCAAGTTGAAGTAGGGGATTAAAGGAAAGCGACATTTAAAAAAGTTTTAAAATTAAATGAAAAAATATTGTCAAATCGTTGACAGTTTTTGCAACGTAAGTTATAATATAAAGGCTGTTGAAGTGCGGGTGTAGTTCAATGGTAGAATACCAGCCTTCCAAGCTGGCTGCGTGGGTCCGATTCCCATCACCCGCTCCAATTTTTTCCGAGCGTGGTGTCGTTGATATTTTTCGCGAAGTGAATTACAGTGTGGGAAACGGACGTGTCCGTTAAGCCGAGCAAAGCGAACGCCACGGAGCGTATGCGAAGTATTCCCATCACCCGCTCCAAACTACTCGTATGCCTGTGCCTGTAGCTCAGCAGGATAGAGCAACGGCCTTCTAAGCCGTGGGTCGGGGGTTCGAATCCCTTCAGGCACGCCAATGTATGGTGGGCTTAGCTCAGCTGGTTAGAGTGCCAGATTGTGACTCTGGAGGTCATGGGTTCGATTCCCATAGCTCACCCCATTTAACTTTATAGGGGTATAGCCAAGCGGTAAGGCATCAGACTTTGACTCTGACACTCGTAGGTTCAAATCCTGCTACCCCTGCCACGTGACCCATTAGCTCAGTCGGTAGAGCACATGACTTTTAATCATGGTGTCCCGCGTTCGAATCGCGGATGGGTCACCATTAAAAGGTTAATCTGGCTGCTGCAAGCGCAGGTTTAATATATGCATCTTTAGCTCAGTTGGTAGAGCAACTGACTCTTAATCAGTGGGTCCAGGGTTCGAGTCCCTGAAGGTGTACCAATGAATTTCTATGTGCGGATATGGCGGAATTGGCAGACGCGCTAGACTTAGGATCTAGTGTCTTCGACGTGGGGGTTCAAGTCCCTTTATCCGCACCATCTGAATTGAATACATACGCAAATGTAAATTTGCGGGAGTGGCTCAGTGGTAGAGCGCTGCCTTGCCAAGGCAGATATCGCGGGTTCGAATCCCGTCTCCCGCTCCATTACGCTTATCAATAGATAAGCGTAATTTTATTATTTGGAATTCGAACCCGCGAAGATCGCGGGACCCATTGAATCCTGTCTTCTGCTCCAATGCCCCGAACTTTGTTCGGGGTTTTTAACTATATTTCGGGATTCGAACCCGCGGACTACGTTAACGCGGTTGTGGCGTTCTCATCCCGTATCCCGCTCCAATAAATCGGCATTTTTAGGGAATCAACCTTGAAAATACCGATTTTTTTGCATTTTTGGAACGGTTTTTAGGTATATTTAACCACAGTATACTTTATAATTTGCGGTTTTTGGGGTAATTTTGGGGGTATTCCATACATTACCAAACAAGTTTTTTTTGCTTCTTAGGGTGTTCGTGCGCTTGTCGTTACATTGTATTCATTGTGCCGATACCGTATTTCATAACTGCAACGGTAGCGATCGTCGCAACGTTACTTCTTTTGGTATTATTCCACGTTCGTGGTAACAATAGGGTATAGAACGACGAATTTTTTCCAATATTTAATTTTTATTATGCCATTGGCAATAAACTCCTAATAATGAAATGCTTGACAATGTGATATAATTTAGTATATAATTTAGTCACACTATGAATACTATAAACAAGGGGTCTAAACTATGACTATTATTCCGATGCGCGATTTGAAAGATACGGTAGCAGTAGAAAAGCACTGCCAAGAAGCAGGCGGTCCGGTTTTTGTAACTAAAAACGGGTACGGCAGACTTGTAGTAATGGACATTGAGTATTACGAAAAAACGCTCGGCAAATTGTACGAAGCGCAATTAGTCAACGACGGACTGAAAGACATCGAACAAAACAATATTACCGACGGCGCAACCGTAAAAGCGAGGTTGAGCGCGAAATATGGCTTGTAATTATTTTTTCACTGCTCGCGCCGAACAGGACTTTGACGAAACAATTAACTATATTATTGCCGATCTGCATAATCCAACGGCAGCGCAAACATTAGGTCGCAAAATATTTGAAGTAATAGATAATATTTGCGAGTTCCCCTTGTCGGGTGCGTTGGTTGTAAATAGCGGAATTGCAGATAATACCGTTAGGCGTTTGATTATTGACAACTATCTGCTTTATTACAAGTTTGTCGAACCCGACAAACTTTACATACTCCGCATAGTCTACGGACAGCGCAAGCAACCGGATATTTCATAGATAACGTACATTTCGGCACCTTTACCTACGCATACGATACCGCAGGTAATATTCTGTCAAAATCCACTTACGCATACACTCTTGAAGAAACTTTAGGCATACCTACGTCGGTTCAAGAATACGCTTACAAACAAAACGGCTGGAAAGACCAGCTTGTAGAATTTAACGGCAACAAATGCGAATACGATGTTTTAGGTAATCCCACCACATATTTAGGTAAAACATTGTCTTGGCAAGGACGCACATTAACGCAATTTGCCGATAAAAAATATACCTATGATGTAAACGGTATACGAACAAGTAAGACTGTTGACGGAATTACTTGCAACTATTTCTATGACGGAAACAACTTGGTTGCCGAACAACGCGTCGGCACTGCTACAAAATGGATTTACTATATCTACGGTGTAGACGGAGTTGCAGGTTTCAAGTATGATAAAACTGAATACTTGTACCGTAAGAACATACAGGGTGATATTACACATATCTATACCGTAAAGGGCGAGTTGGTTGCTCAATATGTATATGACGCTTGGGGTAATTGCAAGGTATTAACACCTGCGGGAAAAATAGATGATAATTCCGACAGTATCGGCAACAAAAACCCGTTCCGTTATAGGTCATACTACTTCGACGTAGACACAAAACTCTACTATTTGCAGACACGCTACTATGACCCTGCAACATGTAGATTTATTTCTGCCGACAGCATAGAATATCTTGACCCAGAAACTTTAGGCGGTCTGAACCTTTATGCTTACTGCAATAACAATTCAGTAATGTATTGTGATGCACTAGGTCATATGCCACAGTGGCTATGCGGTTTGCTAATCGGCATAGTTCTTGCGGTATCAGTAGCAGTAAGTGTAGCGACCTTTGGCGTAGGGGCAACTATTGGTCTTGCGGTGGCAGGACTTCTTGTTGGCGGAATTTATGGTTATACATCTGCGGCGACGCAAACAAATGATGAAGGCAAGCGTTGGGAAGCAGCATTAAATGGGGCATTTACTGGAATGATATCCGTAATTTGCTCTGCATTAGGACCCGTTGCGGGAGCAGTCGGAGGGTATATAGCAGGATATTTGGGTGAAATTAATAATCAATATATAATGTACGGAGAAGTTATTAGCGAGGAGGATGCTGTTAAAACGGGATTTATTTATGGTATATCAGGTGGTATATCAGGTGGGTTACCAGTCGTCAAGGGATTTAATGCTGGAGAAGTCTTTATTCTTAACAGTATACTAAATTTATTCTTAGGATTAATTCCTTTTACAATAGATCAGTTTAAAAAGACTTATAAAAAAAGGTGATTTATGAAAAAACAAAGAATTTTTGCATTTTATTTCTTTCCAATTATCTATGTGATTTTGGGAGGAATAATGTCCATTGGTATGGGAATAGCTATCATCTTGGATCTTTATGTGTACAATAATTTCAAATTGATAAAAAGCGAATGGATTACATTGAGTATATTTATTCTTG
>CARAIG010000075.1 GCA_948938605.1 uncultured Eubacteriales bacterium | reverse complement strand
GACGGCGGAACTCCTTTAATCGAACCGATAACCGTTACTTTTAATCAACCGTTTAGTATAGGTAAGGTTCCTACAAAGTACGGCTACTTTTTGGACGGTTGGCAACTTGACGGAGTAACGTATTTGGACAAAAACGGCGCAAATGTTAGATTATGGGACAAAACGGAAAACACAACGCTAACTGCAAAGTGGATTGTTAAAACATATTATATAAAAGTAGGCGAAAATGGAAATATTTGGTTGGATGCAAATGGTAATTTATCTGACGGACGACAACCTATTCCTTGCGGAACGGGACTTGATTTAATCAATATGATCAAGGTGTTTAAGGACTCGCCGGCAGGGTTTAAGACGGGGAGTAAATTTGACCATTTCGAATACGAAAACAAATCAATAAATTGGTCTAACGGAGTTCCCGATCTTGGTGTAAACGGAGCAGAGATTACAATTGAGCCCGTATGGGTATTGGAAAATCACACAATTTTTTTCCAAACCCAATGTGATATTTTAGTATCACCAATCGAAGCGGAGTATTTGCAGAAAATAACATTACCCACAGTTAATAGGGCGGGATACGTCTTTAACGGGTGGTTTACGCAGGCAAAAGGCGGTGAACGGATTACTTGGACAAGTATGCCCGATTTAACTCCAAATGAGCAAGATAACGGTTCTATTGAAATTTTTGCGCAATATGAAGCAATTATATATACTGTAACATTCGACAATCAAGGCGGTACAAGCGCAACAAGCAGTATAAAAGTCCCGTACGGTTCTGTTTTGCAAAAAGTTGCAATATCTCAAAAAACAGGTCATTCTTTTGACGGATATTATACCGAACCGTATGGTAAAGGAACTGAATATTATGATTCGCAGATGAAAGGCAATGTTTGGGACATTGCGTCGGATGCCGTATTATACGCAAATTGGACACCGAATACCTATGATGTTACGCTAAATATGCAAAACGGTACTGGCGGTGCAACATATGTCAAAGCAACCTACGACAGGGTATTAGCCACAGTTCAAGCGCCAACCCGTAGCGGTTACGATTTTATGGGATACTATTCTCAACCGAATGGTAATGGGATACAATATTACGATGAAAATATGATAGGCGTTGCAAATTGGAAAAATGCAAGTGACGCAACTTTATATGCTTATTGGCAAGCAAAAGAATATAATATCGTATTACGATATGAATCGGAAAACGGAACTTTTGACACTAGGATTGAAGTTACATATGGCAAATTATTACCTACGGTAGATGGATTAGCTCCCCAAAAAATAGGACATGAATTTGTTGGGTTTTTCACTAAACGTAATGGTGAAGGTGTCCAGTACTATAAAATGCAAATTGTGTACGATCAAATCGGATCTGCAATTGAAGGAATAGATGCGTATGCCGAGGGGATAAAACCGAATGAATATGTTGAATGGGAAGTTGATTTTAAGGACGGCAGATATGAAAGCAAATATAATAGGTATGGTTTGGATATAATAATGCTTGATAACGGAGAACCCGCGGCAATATTGTATGCTCACTTCAAATTGTTGGAATGCGATTATACATTTTATGAAAGTTGGCATCATAAAGATGACGAGTGGGTATTTCAAGGAAAACTGGGTGAACGCACTATGCATGTTACTCATGGTAAAACCATCGAAATATATACTAAACAGTATGACGGATATGCTTTTACGGGATTTTATTTGAATTATGGATCGGGAAAGATTATTAGAACTGCGCCTTTAAAATTTACACCCGAATTAGCTAGGTACAAGAGCGGTGAAATATATGTTAAAAACACATTTATTGTTGGGTATTGCGCAGAAGAGTGTATCGCCCAAGGCACTTTAATTACCCTTGCCGACGGAACGCAAGTTCCCGTCGAATCGTTAAAGGGCGACGAAATGCTTTTGGTTTGGAATATGCTTACAGGTCAAAACGAAGCTGCAAAAATATTGTTTATAGACAAAGATCCCGCCCAAGTCTACAAAGTAATCAATCTCGGTTTTTCGGACGGAACTGTTGTTAAAGTAATATCCGAACACGGCTTTTGGAATTACAATCTCAACAAATACGTTTATTTAGACAGCACTGCGTCGCAATACATAGGTCACTATTTTAACAAAGGCAACACACGCGTACGGCTTACAAGCGTAGATATTCGCGACGAGTACACCGTAGCATACAGCCCAGTAACGTACAAACACTTGTGTTACTACGTTAACGGAATGCTTTCGATGCCGGGCGGTATCGACGGACTGTTTAATATATTTGAAGTGAATGCGGATACAATGACGTACGACATTGCCGCAATGCAACGCGATATTGCAACGTACGGATTATTTACCTACGAAGAATTTGCCGAACTTGTGCCTGTTACCAAGGATGTGTTTGATGCATTTAACGGACAGTACTTCAAGGTTGCAATAGGCAAAGGTTTAATTACGGTAGAGCAACTTGCCAATTTGGCTAATCGTTATTCCGAATTTTTTGTTTGATTTAAATAAATAAAAATATAGTAATCTGCCGAATGCAAATGTATTCGGCAGATTTTTTGTAAAACAAAAACCACCGGCACTGCTGGTGGTTATGACTTATATGGTAATATTTTTATTTTGCTTTAATATGTAAAATTTGATTTAATTTAACCCCGTATCAACGGCTAAAAGTTAGTGCGACCAAGCAAGTAGTCGGTGCTGACTTCAAAAAAATCTGCAATTTTTACAAGATATATTACCGATGGCAAAGACTTCCCTTGTGTCCAAATAGTTACTAATGCTTTGCTTGCTCCTATCCCATCGGCAAATTGTTTTTTACTTATTCCTTTTTCTTTTAGTAATTCGTTAATTCTGTTTATTAAAACTTTCATAGTAAAAATATTTTAACTTTTTTTGTAAAATCGTGTTGACAAGTTAAAAACTTTTAACTATATTTAATGATAAGGAGGTATTAACTGTTATGAATAAAGAAGTCAACATCGAACCAATTGAAACTTATATGCGCAAAAACCTTTTGTCGCGTACACAATTCTGTAAGCGGTGCGGTATATCCATATCGACGTTAAACAAAATTTTGTGTGGCGACGGCAACTACCGTTTAAATGCTTTGCTTAAAATATCCCGTGCAATAGATGTGCCGTTTACCGACTTTTTCAAAGTAGTGTAGTTGCTGTGATTGAACGTTTTTAGCGTACTGTCATTGCAGTTTTGTATTGCTACGGATTTGAAAATTTTTATAGCTTGCCGTTTGTGAACAAAAGTAATATAAAATATATTTTAAACCATTTTTAAATAATTTCGGTATTGTTTTGTATTTAATTTTGTGCTACAATAATATTTGTAGCGATATAGCAATTTCAATCGGCTTCAATTTGTCTGGATGCTTTGGTTAAATTTGTCCCCTATTGTAAACTTGTTATTTTGTTAAATTTTATTACTAGGAGTTATTTATGGCAGAAGTAGTGGTAAAAAAAACAAATAAGCTCGGCGCTAAAATTTGGACGTCGATAGTGCTGTTCGGTTTTATGGGACAACTTGCTTGGATGGTGGAAAATATGTACTTTTCCACATATATCCAAAAAAACATTACCGACCAGCCTTGGGGTACAAGCGCAACGGTAATTGCCAGCGCAATAGTGGCTGCACTTGTAACGATATTCGGCGGAGTGTTATCCGATAGATTAGGCAAACGTCGCGTATTCGTTTGTTGGGGTTATATAATTTGGGGCGTTGTTACCGCAAGTTTTGCATTGTTCGGTCACGAACACGTTGAACCCGACGACGTACTTAAAATGGTTATAATATTTGTCACTATGGACTGCGTAATGACAGTATTCGGCTCTATGTCCAACGACGCCGCCTTTTCCTCTTGGGTTACCGACGTAACCGACATAACCAACCGCGGATTTGTCGATATAATTTTATCCATAATGCCCGTTGCCGCTTTAATGGTAATTTTTGTGGGCTTCGGTTGGATGACCGATCAAGGCAAATGGGAAATGTTCTTTATTATTCTCGGTGCAATGACGGCGGTTGCAGGCGTTGTGGGGTTGTTTATTTTAAAGGACAGTCCAAGGCTCAAACCCGATAAGTCGGGCAAATATATGGCGGAAGTAATTTACGGATTTAAACCGTCAAGCATTAAAAAGCACAAGATGATTTACATCTGCCTAATCGGTATGATGTTTTCGGGGCTTGCAATGCAAATGTGGCAACCGTATATGATTATGATATTGCAGTATACTTTGGGGTTTAAGGACGGCTTTGTTATTCCTTTGGCTGTCGTTATACTGTTATCTGCGGTTATGGCTATTGTCGGCGGTAAACTAATGGACAAGTACGGCAAGGAAAAAATGTTTTACCCCGTAGCCGTTATGGGCGTATTGGGCGGTATTCTTGCTTACGTATGCAAGTTTGTAAATAACAATATGGTGGCAATATACATACTGTTTATTTTGGGCGGAACAATGATTGAAAGCGCATCCTTGCTTACGGCGGGACTGTTCAACGCTACCGCGCGCGATTACACTCCCGACGAAAAGGCAGGTTGTTTCCAAGGTATCCGTATAATAATTTTCGTAATGTTGCCAATGATTGTGGCAAGTCTTGCTTGCCCTGCAATTATTAAGGGGTTCGGTCCCGTAGTAAAGGAATTCGGCGTTTCCCCCGGTCAAGGCTATATTGCCATTCCCGAAGGCGTAGGCTATTTGCTTCCGTTCACAGACGCTAGCGGGAAAGAGATAGTAAGTCACGTTTACCCGTTCGAACTGTTTTTGTTCTCGGCGATAGTGTCGTTGCTTACGTTTATTCCCACGTACTTTGTCCACAGGGAAAACAAAAAATTCCGTCAGCAAAAACTTGCCGAACTTCACGCCGACGTTGCTGAATTTAAGGAAACAGTTGCCGAAGCTAGCGTACAAAATATCGAGGAAAACTCCGTTAAAGCAGACGGTGAACCTATGCAAACTCCGTCCGAACATAACGATGAGCAGACGGATAAACCCAATGAATAATACAATATAAATAATGTAAACTTTAACGTCAACCGATACAAAATTATCTGTTGACGTTTTTTTTTACGCTAAAAACCGTTTAAGTTTGTTTTAAGGGTTGAATTTTTGTAAATATAATGGTATTATGTAAAAAATAATTTTCGGAGTTTGTTTCAATTGAAAATCAAAGTTAAAAAACTAAGTTACGGCAAAGTATTAAAACTGCCTAAGGAAAAACCGATAACTCCCAAACGTACAAGTTGGCTGTTTCGAACTTTAATGAAAATCGCTTCGGCAGGCGAATTAAAAGCAACGCATTTTAAACACACAAAAATAGGTATGGAAAAGTTGGGTAAAAACGAACCTTGTTTGTACTTAATGAACCATTCCAGTTTTATCGATTTAAAAATTGTGTCTACAATTCTTTATCCAAGGCGTTACAATATAGTTATGACGTCCGACGGCTTTGTAGGTAAACGTTGGCTAATGCGTAATCTGGGGTGTATTCCTACCAATAAGTTTGTCACTGACATAGCGCTTGTGCGTAATATGGCTCATTGTTTGAACGAGCTTAAAACGTCTATACTGTTATATCCCGAAGCAAGCTACACGTTCGACGGCACGGCAACTACATTGCCTTACGGTTTGGGTAAATGTATAAAAATTCTTGGCGTACCCGTTGTTATGATTAAAACACAAGGGGCGTTTTTGCACGATCCGCTGTATAACGGTTTGCAAATTCGCAATGTCGATGTTTCTGCCACAACGGAATATTTGCTTTCGCCCGAACAGATAAACAATATGTCGGTAGACGAAATAAACGCAATAGTGCAAGACCGTTTTACATTTGATAACTTCCGCTATCAACAGGAACACAACATAGTAGTGGACGAACCTTTCCGCGCCGACGGACTCGAACGCGTTTTATATAAATGTCCGCATTGCTTGGCGGAAGGTGCAACCTTAGGGCAAGGAACAAAACTTGTATGCAATAATTGCGGTGTGACTTACCGTTTGGACGAATACGGTTTTTTGCAATGCGAAAATGCCGAAAGTAAATTTAACCATATTCCCGATTGGTACAAATGGGAACGGCAGTGCGTAAAGGAAGATATTTTAAACGGCAAATACTTGTTGGAGATTGACGTGGACGTAATAGTTATGAAAGGCTACAAAGCGGTGTACGACATAGGTCAAGGACATTTAACTCACGACAGCAGCGGTTTCCGCTTAATAGCGGATAACGGTCAACTCGATTACGTTCAACCGGCGCAATTGTCGTACAGCTTGTATGCGGACTATTTTTGGTACGAAATAGGGGACGTAATTTGCATAGGAAACAACGAAATGCTTTACTACTGTTTTCCGCGTAATGCACAAGGCGTCGTTGCTAAAACCCGTCTTGCAACCGAGGAAATTTTTAAAATAGGGTTTTAAAAATAATTTAAAAAAGGACTAACGCTAAATGTAGGTTAGTCTTTTTTTATGCGATAAACTCATTATTTTTCATTGAACAGCAATTGTCCGTAAGTGGGTAACGGCCACTTGTTTTTAGGGCAAACTTGTTCGAGTGAATTTACGTATTTTCTTAGTGCGCACATTGTTTCGCGCACGTCGTTGCCGTAAAGATTTGCCCGTTCGCACAAAGATAAACCGTATCCTTGAACAAGCAGTTTTTTTAGTTTAGTTGCTGTGTCTAAGCAATGTTTTTGCAGTTTGGATATACGTTCGATTTTTTCTTTTTCCGCTTCACAGGTCAATTTAAGCCCTTGTTTGCGTATCGCCAGTCGAGTAAGCACACTAATATAGTTTTCGACGGCGGGTGAAATTTGCCTTTCGTATATCTCGCAGGATACAACGCTTTCTAAATTTACTGTGTCGCAGTAACGTTTAAGTTTGACGTCGCGTAACGCTTGTAATTCGCGTCTGCTCAGTATGTTGTGACGTTCGAATAACTCAACTGTTTTGTCCTGTGTAAGTACGTCAAAAAGGTCGCAGGTTTGCTTCGATTCAAGTCCGCGTGCGGTAGCTTCGTTTGTCCATTCGTTGCTGTAACCGTTGCCGTTGTATATTACTTTTTTACCGCTTTCAAATGCTTCCGTAACAATTTCTTTTGCCGTATTCCATATGTCGGACGAACATTCCAGTTTGTCTGCAAATTGTCTAAAACTCTCGGCGACAACGGTGTTTAAAATTGCGTTTACATCGGCGATCGTTGCTGACGAACCGACCATACGGAATTCGAATTTGTTTCCCGTGTAAGCAAAAGGCGATGTTCTGTTTCGGTCTTGTTCGTTAATGTTTACGGGCAGTATGTCATAGCCTAACCGCCAAGTTCCTTTTATTATTCCGTCTACTGCTTGCAACAAGGGTTCGCCTAAAAATACGGTAAGTATACGGGGCGGCGCTTCGTATCCGCCAAGGCGCAAATCGTTATTTGCCGAAGCAATCGACGAAACAAGCAAATCGCCGTATTCGCTTACCGCTTTTACAATGGCGGAAAGCATAATTAAATAACGCGCATTTTGTTCGGGAGTGTTGCCTGCTTCCAACAGATTGCAGTCGCAGTCCGTTACAAGCGACCAGTTGTTGTGTTTACCGCTTCCGTTTATTTTGTCAAAAGGTTTTTCGTGCAGTAAACACGCAAACCCCCGTTTAATTGCAACGTTGTTTAAAGTTTCCGTTACAAGTTGGTTTTGATCGCAGGCGGTGTTGACGTCGGTATAGCAAGGTACAAGCTCGTATTGGCAAGGCGCAACTTCATTGTGTTCGGTTTTGACAATTACGCCCAGCTTCCACAACTCAACGTCGACTTCGCGCATAAAGCGTATTATTTTGTCGTCGGGCGGACGGAAGTAGTGGTCTTCGAATTCCTGCCCTTTGGGTGCCATTCTGCCGAATAGCGTACGTCCTGTGTAAACTAAATCCTTGCGTTTGTCAAATAGCGTCTTGTCAATTAAAAAGTATTCTTGTTCGGCGCCGACTACGCTTTTTACGTATTTGCAATTAGTACCGATAGCGCTTAATACACGCAGTGCTTGCTTGTTTAATGCAAGGTTGCTTTTAAGCAGAGGAGTTTTTTTGTCTAACGTTTGTCCGCTTGCCCCGCAAAAAGTAGTAGGTATACGCAGGCAGTCGCCTACAATAAAAGCAAACGCAGTAAAGTCCCAATTAGTAAGTCCGCGCGCTTCGTAGGTTTCGCGCATACCGCCGTTGGGCAAACTCGAAGCGTCGCTTTCGCCCAGCAGTAACTGTTTTTTGCTAAACTTGACTACTGCTTTCCCTTCCTTATTGCGCGAAAACAAACTGTCGCGCTTTTCCGCCGTTAATCCGTTTAACGGTTGAAACCAGTGCGTATATCGTTTGACGCCTCGGCTTAATGCCCATTTTTTTAACGCCTTGGCATAAATGTCTATGTGCTTTTGTGACGGCATAACGTTTTGCTCGTGCGCTAGTTTAATTGCTTCAAAAGTTTTTTTAGGCAAATATTTGCGCATCTTGTCGTAGTTAAAAACGTTTTCCGCAAAGGTTTTTGTTATATGCTTTTTCATACAACTAGCATATGCTGCAAGTTGTGGCAGTGTTAAACGGTTAGCCCAGCAACGTGATATTAGCCCAGCTCCGCAATATTTGCCCGTTGTGCAAAGCATAAAAAAAGCGGGGCTTTAATGTCCCCGCTTATATAATGTTACCACAATTCTTTTTTTAGTTTAACGCTGTCTTGCTCCGTCAATTTGCGTATTACCTTGCAAGGGTTGCCTACGGCAAGGGAATTTGCGGGAATATCCCGCGTTACCACCGAACCCGCTCCTATTACCGAACCTTGTCCTATGGTTACTCCTCCGCAAATTACAACGTTGCTGGCTATCCAACAGTTCGATTCGATAGTAATAGGTTTTGCATATTCTTGATCGGTCAAAATGCCGTCATTGCGTAAGTACATATTGCGTTCGCTTGAAAGGAGCGGGTGAACGGGCGTGGCGATTGTTACGTTCGGTCCGAAAAACACATTGTCGCCAATTGTGACGGGCGCGCAGTCGAGTACGGTAAAGTTGAAGTTGGCAAAGCAGTTTTTGCCGAATGTCGTAAATTCGCCGTAGTCGAAAAATATAGGGCCTTGCAAATATGCGCCGTTATTTTCGGGAATAAGCATTTCCAGCAATTCTTTGCGTTGTTCGTCGTCTTCGTCTAACTTGTTGTAACGGTTGCACATTTTGTGTGCGTACGTACGCATTGTAGCAAGTTCGTCGTCGCCGGGATCGTATATTTTACCTGCAATCATTTTTTCTTGTTCGGTCATATAATAAACACCTCTTGCAAAATTAATGGCATTATACTTTATTTTTGTTTTGATGTAAACTGTTTAAAATACATTTGTATCACAATAAAAAACAAGCCGACTGTGCGTCGGCTTGATGTGTGCTGTTTGTTATTTTTTAACGGGAACCAACTTTTCCATTCCGCCCATGTACTTGCGCAGTACTTCGGGGATAGTAACCGAACCGTCGGCGTTTTGGTTTTGTTCAAGCAATGCCGGGAACACGCGGCTGGTTGCAAGTCCGCTTGCGTTCAATGTGTGCATAAATTCCAACTTTTTGTCCGCTTCCTTGCGGTAACGCATATTGCCCCTGCGCGCTTGGTAATCGCGTGCGTTGGATGCCGAACTTACTTCCTTGTAGATGTTCATCGACGGAATGTAAATTTCGATGTCGTATGTGCGAGCCATACTGTCACTGCAATCCCCTGCGGCAAGTTTTGAAAGTTGATAGTGCAACCCCAACCCTTCCACAAGCCCGCAAGCCATATTGACCATTTCCTCAAACGCTTCGTCGCTTTTGTCTGCGGTGGTGTATTGGAACAATTCCACTTTGTTAAATTGGTGTCCGCGTATCATTCCGCGTTCTTCTGCGCGGTAACTGCCCGCTTCACGACGGAAACAAGCGGAGTATCCGAAAAACTTTTTGGGCAATTCGCTTTCGTTTAAAATTTCGTCGCGGTAAAGGTTGACTAATGCGGTTTCGGCAGTAGGCAACATAAATTTGCGTCCTTCGCCGTTGGCAATTTGGTAAACGTCGTCTTCGAACTTGGGGAACTGTCCCGCGGTCAACCCGCATTCGTAACTAAGCATATAGGGCGGTAACATAAAGGTGTAGCCCTTGGCAATGTGGCTGTCTATAAAGTAGTTAAGCAATGCCCATTCCAACCTTGCTCCCATACCTGTATATATCCAGCTTCCGTTACCCGCAAGCTTTGCGCCCCGTTCGTAGTCGATTAGTCCAAGGCTTTTAGCAAGTTCTACGTGGTCTTTGGGTTTAAAGTCAAATTGCGGTTTAACTCCGAATGTCTTAATAGGCTTGTTGTTTTCCTTTCCGCCGGCAAGTAAATCGTCGTCGGGAAGGTTAGGAAGCCTAAGCAAAAAGTCGCGTATTTTGTCGTTTGCGGCGTTAAGCTGTGTGTCCACTTCGGCAATTTTGTCGCCCAATGCTTTCATTTCGGCAATGGTAGCGGAAACGTCCTTTCCTGCCTTTTTAAGCTTAGGTACTTCGGCGGATACCTTGTTGCGCTCCGCTTTCATTGCTTCAACTTCGGCAATTAACGTTTTGCGTTGTTCGTCCAACTTTAAAAAGTCGGTAAAGTCTATGTCCTTTCCGCGCTTTAAGTATCTTTCACGTACCGCTTGCGCGTTTTGTCTAATTAAGTTAACGTCAATCATAACTCTTGTTACAACCCCCATTTGATTTACATAATTTAAGATATGAACACATATTCATACATCAATGAATACTTGTACATATTTCTTTGCATATTTTAGCACATACTAAAAACTTTTGCAATGATTTGCAAATAAGCAACCGCTTTTTTTGCGTATAATTACATTTTTCCGCTTGTCGCTTTTGTTGTATTGTGTTAAAATAGCAATTAACAAAACTATGCAAAATATCAT
>CARAIG010000074.1 GCA_948938605.1 uncultured Eubacteriales bacterium | reverse complement strand
GTAGATTTCGTAAACGAGCGAAACGTTATCTTCATTACCGCTTCCGGCAGGTTCACGTCCTGTTACATCGTACGTCCAATCGGTAAGATCGAAACCGTTGTTGTATACCAAACCGTCGGTATCCCAGTCTACGCCGATTTCCTTTTTAGTAATGTTCCAAATGAACGCTACCGAGCCGTCGGTTGCAGCATCTTTCAATGCATAGTTGTTAATATACTTATCGCCGACTTTTGCGTATGCAACATAACTTTCGGACACTTGGTTAGCGTTACGTTTAGTAGCGTCAGCAAGTACTATAATAGTATCTTCGCTTTCCGCACCCACACCCTTAGCGGACGCTTCGATCGTTTGGTCTTGACCGTTATATACGTAAGAGTTTTGTTCTTGCCAGTTAACTTCAACAATGCGCTTGTCGATAGTAAACTTCAACTTCAAGTTAGACAAGTCGTAGTTTTCGCCATCTTTATAGGCAATCGACAATTCGTAATCGCCTGCACCCGTAGGAGCAGTAGCATCAGCGTACTCAACTTGTACTCTGCGGTAAGCCTTGCTGCCTTCGCTAACGATGCCGGCATCAGCACCGATTGTTGCAAATTGAATATATACAGGGATATAAGCGCCGCTGTATATCAAGTTTTCGGTCAAATCTTTAAAGAGTTTGTAATCAGTACTGCCGTATTGATACATCCAAGAAATATCCGAAGCCTCAGTGTCAGTAACAACATAGGGTTTAATCCTTACTTCGTAAGTAGGATTGCTTGCTACATAGTTCGTATCGGCAAGAGTAGCCGTCAAACTGTACAAACCAACATTTTCAAGTGCATATCCGTCGGATACGGCTTCGCCGTTAAAGGTCGAAACCTTGATCGATACTGCGGAGTCTTGATCAGGTCCTTCGTGGAAATCGTCAGGTGTGCTGTAACTAGCATCGATTCCTGCGGGAACACTGCCGTTTTCAACAAGTTGATTGTAACCGTTGTAAATAAGCGTATTAGGTCCGTCGGACGAAATCCAGTTAAGAGTTACTTTTGCAGGATCGATTGTGATGTTTGCCGACAATCCTTCGGGCAATACATAGTTGTTGTTAGTTGTTTGCAATGCTTTAATACGTATAGAATACGTGCTTGCATCGGCAATTTCAATTGTACCTGCTGCGGTACCTTCCACATTGTTTTCGATAAGAGCAATGCTCGATACGGGCAAATAGTAGTTAGGATCTGCCGAATTTTTAATTGCAAGGTTACGGAATACTGCACGAACAGTGAAACCGCTAGGTCCGTGATATGTCAAGTTAGCATTGGGTTGCAAATTCTTGAATCCGTTACCGTCGTCATATTGCCACAAAATATCGCTTGATGCCAATTCCTTAGACAAGATATTTACCGTACAATTCAAAATAGTATCAGCTTCTACCAAATCTTTGTAATTGGTGTTGTGGTTTGTAAACTTAACGCGCAAGTTGTAAATATTTGCGTCAGCAAGACCTTTAATCGTGTTGTCAGAATTGGTCATCGATTGCCAATCGCTTTCGCCTGCGCTAGCAAGTTTATACTCGTAAACGGCTGTGATATCCTTATCCTTTGTCAACACGTCACCGTCGATACCTACAAAATTGTAAGCAGCGTTGGTAATGCTGTTGCTCAATGCGGGATAGCGAGCTTCTCCGTCATACGTAAAGCCGTAAGTCCATTGTCTTACACCGCTTACGCGTTGAATATTGCTGTCGTTTTCAGCGTCGAATCCGATAGTATCGGATACTAATTTAGCTTGACGAACCTTAATATTTAATGTTCCTGTTTCGCCGTAAATGCTTACGCCTACTTTGTAGAATACATCTCCGTCAGGAGAAGCAGGAGTATTGCTTTCGCCCAAGGAGTCTTCCTTGATAGTTGCGCGGTCAAATTTTTCAAACGCAGTACCTTTTTCGTTAAGGAAGCTTACGTTTTCGTTGTCAACTACTTCGGATGTTTCGGCACCGCCTACTTGTGAAGCTTTGTACACTACTTTAACTGTTACGACATAGTTAGTTCCGTCCATATCATAGAAGTCAAATGTGTCGCCGTAGGTAAAGCCCTTGAAATCGGAGTTATAGGAACCGATTGTTTGTTCGTGTGCGGCTTGGTCGTACACTACTTCGATTCTGTCAATAACACCGGGTAAAATCTTTAATTCTACCGTATAGTCGGGGATAGATACATAGTCGTTAGCATATTGAATGTTTACGTACTTAATGGAAGCCGTTACGCGGTATGTACCTGCTTCGTGCAAACCTTCCTTAGTGCCGTTATCAAACGTGGGCAATTTTTCAAGTTTTACAAAACTGCTGCTGCCTTGCGATTTGAATTCACGTGCGTATTCTACTTCGAAATAGTTACTGTCCAAAGAAAGCTGAGGATTGTATCCCTTGTCACCGGCAAAGTCTACCGTATGGTTGTCACCAAAGCCGTTGGGGTTTTGTTCCTGCTTTCCGTCTACTGTAATGTAACGTTGAAGTTGAGCATCAGAAAGTCCGACATGTTCGCCGTCGCCTTTGTAAGGCGCTTGTTCGATTGTCAATGTAGCCGTTATATCGTTAAACTTATTAAAGTTAACGGCATTTTCGTCAGTATCGACAAAGCTTACCGTTACTGTGTAAACACCTGCGTGTAAACCGCTACGGTTACCTGCGGGAAGCGCGTCACTGTAACGAGCATCTACGTAAATGCATTCGATACTGTATTGCAATGTAATTGTGCAACCGTCTTTTAACGTAATTTGATCGTTAAGGATTTCTACGGGGTTAGCCGCATCGCCGCCTTCGATGATAGATTCAATCGAAAGAGCGTGTTCTTTTCCGTCATAGGTTGCAGTTTGGTTTTTAAACGTTACGCTAATGTCGTGGTCTGCCTTGATGATGCTGAATTCACGTTTGGGCAACGAAGCGGACAAAATGTAGTTTGCCGAGCTGTCGCCGAGTTCAGTTCCTACAAGAGCATCGCAGTAAGCATTATATTCGCCTACGTTTACGGGAGCTGCTGTATGGTCTTCGTTTCCGTCATAGTAAATGGCAATTTGTACAAGACCTTTGTCGCTTGCGGCAAGGTTTGTGGGAGTAGCCACAATACGGAACGGTTGACGAGAGTACTTGTTGCCGATAAAGTTATCGACCTTAGTCCATTGACCGTTTATAAGAGTTTGAAGTTCGTAAGTAACTTCGTTGATTTCCAAACGGTTAACTTCGAATTGACCGTTAAGCGAAGCGGGTACATTGTAGTTACCCTTGTCGTTAAGGAATTCGAACGAAGCAACTACGCGGTAAGAACCTACGTTTTTAACACTGTCTTTAACTTCAACGTCGTTTCCTTCGGCATCGGTGTAAATGTAGGTGTAGTTAACCTTAATTTTGCTTCCGTCGGGAAGAACGCGGATCAAGTCGCTTTCGGCAGTCCAAGTTCCGGGCCAAGTTACGGAAATACCTTGTTGTTCACCGTTGTAAACGGAAGGTTCGGTAGGCGATGTCATCGTAATAGCATCCAAGTTAGCCTTGTTGATGATAACGTCGTACTGACCGTACATCGTGATAGTAGATGTTTTGTAACCGCCGCTGCTGCTGAAATACGTACCTGTTGCTTCAAGCATACACAGATACAAACCGCTTTCGTTAACGTTTTTCAACGTCTTGGAGTGCTTTTGATCCAACGGAGCAATGTTGCTCATTTCGCTGCTTACCAAAATGGGTTGAACAAGCAAGTTACCGTTAGAGTCGCGAGGAATTTTGTACATTCCGATAGCAACGTTACTTTGTGCTTGGTTCAATTCGTCGTCTTTAAGACCTTCAAGGTCAGCTTCGGTCCATTTTTGCCAAAGAGCGGTATTTTCCGGATCTACCTTAAACCAAGTAAACTTCATTTTAAGGTTAGAGTCCTGAGTATAGGTGAATCTGGGACGGGCAGTTAAAGTTACGCCTTCGTAATCGGCATCGGGACGGAATGTCGTGTTGTTGTTTTCCGCTTCGAATGTCAAATACTGAACGTTTGCGACACGCCATCTAGCGTACAGGTGGTTAGTGTTGTCAGCGCTTGCTTGTACATTGTAATATACGGGCTGCGCTTCGAAGTAACTGTTGTCACCGTCGTAAATGTAATGGTAACTGACGTTGAATGCGATATCTCCGTCGGGAGTAAGCGACCAACCGATAAGTTCGTAGTTTTCGGGAGTAAATCCGTCGCTTTCGGGTACGTAAAGTTGAATACGAGCACCCGTTACGATATCGGTTGTATTTTCGATTTCGCGGATTTCTTCCTGACCGTTAGATCCTATCCTGTTGTTGTGGTAAACCATCTTAACGGGAGCGGGTGTCCAAGAAGCGTACAAAATTGTGTTTCTCGGTCCAAAGTATTCGGCAGGAACGTCCGTTGTCTTTTTAGTAGGATCGCCTTGGATAACGCCTGTGGGGCTGTTAACGTGCCAGCCTGCAAAGACGTAGCCTTCGCGGGTAAGCAATTCGCCGCCGACCAATTTGATAGTTTCGGACAATGTGAAGGTACGGGCGGGTTGTCTGATTTCAGAGTCGCCTACAAAGCTACCGCCGTCCCATACATATGTGATGTTGAAACGTTTTTCAACAAGTTGAACGGTAATAATCATCGTATCGTCGGTATACGTACGTACAGTATACATACCGCCGTTGTTGAAGCCTGTGCCGGAAATGTTAATCGAACTTACGTCATAACCTGCGCTGGGCGTGATGTTAATCGTCAACGTGTCGTCTTTATATAAAAGGTCGTGGTTGATTGTTTCTTCGGGAGTAAATTCCGCATCGGGACCGTTGGGGTTACCGCTGGACTTAATAGAAATACGGAAGTGAGTACTGTCTACACCGTCGGCGAATTTAATGCGTACGGGGTTAGGCTGCCAAATAGCATACAACGTTTGTCCGTAAAGTTTAACGTCATAAACAGCGCCTTCTGCCGCTTGCGCAAAGTTGCCTTCCTTGTTTTTGAATGCCCAGTAAAGGAATGTATAACCGGGACGTGTGGGAAGGTAGAAACCTGCGGGAACGTCTGTATCGGGATCGTATTTGCCGTCATACATACTGCCGTCAAATCCGCCTACTTCAAAGGGAACTTCGCCCATATTGGTGATTTGTACGGAAGAATGTTCGTATTGAACGTTATTTTGAGTGTTCAAGGATACCGTATAATTAATCGGTTCCCAAATAGCGTACAATTGGTAATCGTTTGCGGTAGTACGCGTAATACTGGTCAAACGGTGACCGTTTGTATGCGTTGCTTGATCTTCGGGGCTGTCGTAGTAGTACCAACCAAGGAAGCGGAAACCTTCCATAGAGGGGTTGGTAAGACGGATAACACCGTTGTTAATGATTTGTTCGATTGTGTACAACAGTTCGCTCGGCATCGATTTGCTCAAATCTGCCAAATACGCATCGGGCAAAACTGTAATTCCGCACAATTCAAGGATGTATTCGATATTCGAGTCGAAAGTTACATTGTAAGTAACGGACGAACGTCCTGCATAGAACGTAAGGTTACGTCCGGGCATTTTGGAAGGAATGGTTGCAACAGTCGTTAACGCGCTGTCCGAATACCAGTTGTCAAACGTATAACCTTGGTATGTAGGATCGGGAGCCCTTGTTAAATCTTCGCCGTACTTATAACGTATATTCCAACGGTTGGCGATATCTTTTGTAGCGCCTTCGATTTTGTCTTTTTCGATAACACCGCCGGTAAACGTCCAAGTAACCGTATAACTGTTACGTTCGTAGTAGGTAACTAATATCGTTTCGCCTTCGCCAAGAACAAATTTTGCTTGGTCGTCGGATATAAACGTACGGTCGCCAGTGGCAGTTAGGCTGTTTTTACGCGTAAATCCTTCCATTGTTTGAGCGGGATAGCTTACGCGGGAACCTGCTTGTGCAGTACCTGTGGTAACTTCAACGCAAGCAAGCGCGCCTGCGGGCAAACTGCCGATTCCGCCAACGCTGTCCAAAGCCGCAATAATTTCAGCATTGATAGGCGTATTTGCGCCCAAGTCCTGTTTTACGGTAACAATAGTATAGTTAACTTGTTTACCAGTATAACCTAAATATACTTTAAGGTCGGCTGTAAGCGCGGGTGTAACGGGATTCGAACCGTAACTGCCTGCACCGTTGTTGCTTCCGTCTACACCGCTGAAAAATTCAATGTTGTAGCCTTTGGGCAACTGCCAATTCAATTCCATTTCGCCGTCGGCAAGAGTAACCTTACCTTTGCGGTCGACATTCAATTTAGAAAGGTCGAATTTTACATTGTAATCAACGGGAACTTTAACGATAGCACCGCTTGCATTACGACGCAAGCTTGTGATGCTGCGAAGCAGTTCAAGTTGTTCCTTGGTTGCGTCGCCCTTGCTAAATCCGTATCCGTCGTAAGCAACGACTTGACCTTCCGCATTCAAAAATTCAATGCGGACTTCCTGTACGTTGATGTACAATTGCGTAGGAGCAATCGTTACGGTTGCTTCGGACGAATTGTAGTTTTTAGTGTCGTTGGGAGTAAACGTTACTACCAAACCTGTTGTTTTGTTGGAAATACGGGTGTTCGAAGCAAGTTTCCAAGTGTATGTACCGGGAACGGTATCTTGCGAACCTGCGCATACGTGAGTACCCGTACTTTGGTCGATTGTAAGGTCGGCAATAGTTTGACCTACATATACCTTACCCAATGCGCCGTTAGAAGTAAAACTGGGCGCCGTAGTAGTAATATTAGCCTTTGTAATGTTCCAAGTGATATCGTAGCGTCCGCTTTCGCCCGTGCTGGGTGCGGTTGCCCACTTGTAGTTTTTGGGAGTTACAAGGTTAAACGAAACGGTATACGAACCTACGTCGGTACCGCCGGCGTTAGTTACTGTATACAAAGTGTTTGTAGAAGTTGTAGGTTTAAGCAGACTGCCTGTATATACTTGCGAAGAACCTGCGGTAATGGTAGGAACTGCTACTGCTTGCTTTGCAATAGTCCAAGTATAACTCTTTTGAGCGCTGTCCGTTCCGCCGTTGCTGCCCCAACAATAGTTAGCGTTAGGCAACGAAGCCGTTGCGGTATAGCTGCCTGCATCGGTTGCTTTGATAGTTCCGCCAAGCGTTACGTGCGAACTGCTTGCGGTAATACCTGTTTGTTCGCTGCCGTTATAAATAAGTCCGCTAGCGACGCTAGGAGCGGCAACGCCTTGTTTGTTGACTTTAAGAGTAACGGTAAACGTTTGCGATTTAGCGGCAGATACGCCGTCCTTAGGCGTTGCCGTTACCGTCACCTGATAATTCGTCCCAGCGGTATAACCGGGAGTAGTCAATTTGTAAGTAGAAGAGGTAGCGCCTGAGATAGCGGTACCTGCGGAGTTTTTCCACTGGTAGGAAAGAGTAACGCCGTAGGAGGAGTTAGT